>JBIKOF010000020.1:0-10290 GCA_044358205.1 Gammaproteobacteria bacterium
CCCGACCACCGCCCTGCATCATCAGCATACGGGGCAGATCATGATCAGTGTCCTGCTCTTGCAGGATCTCGTTGCCATTCTCTTGCTTTTGATTCTTCAGGGCGCCGCCCAGGAGAATCCGGGCCTGCAGATTGCGCGCGAGGTCGTGGCGTTGCCACTGCTCATTGGAACGGCCTTTGCCCTGGAACACTGGGTCATAGAACCTCTTCTGACCCGCTTCGATCGGATTCAGGAATACATGTTCCTGCTCGTCATCGCCTGGTGTCTCGGCATGGCACAGGCGGCCGCGTGGGTCGGTCTTTCGCCTGAGATCGGCGCTTTCATCGCCGGGGTGGCGCTGGCCAATTGTCCAGCCGGACAGTTCATCGCCGACTCCCTGCGACCCCTGCGGGATTTCTTTTTGGTGCTGTTCTTCTTCTCGGTAGGGGCGCGGCTCGATTTGGGGCTATTCGGGCAAACCGCGCTGCCAGCTTTCGCGCTCGCCGCACTGATGTTGCTGCTCAAGCCCCCAATCTTCAGAGGCCTGCTTTTGCGGCAGGGTGAGCCCGCAAAGATTGCCCGAGAGGCAGGGGCGCGGCTCGGGCAGATCAGTGAATTCAGTCTGCTCGTCGCAGTGCTGGCCACCCAGACTGGCGCCCTGTCGGCGCGCGCGTC
Source organism: Gammaproteobacteria bacterium (assembly GCA_044358205.1). Lineage (GTDB taxonomy): Bacteria > Pseudomonadota > Gammaproteobacteria > CAIKBL01. The sequence goes on from JBIKOF010000020.1 coordinate 655, forward strand.
CAACGTGATCCAGCTCGCAACCGTTCTGACCTTCATCGCTTCCAGTTACTACATCGTGATGTTTTTCCCGAGTCCAATGGCGGTCAGCGATCGCCTGCGTCAGGATTGATGGCCATGGCAGAAACGCTCGACAGCCTGTTGCGGGCCTCCGGTCAGTCGGTGGTAAATCTTTTCGTGCCGCTGCGTGAGCAGGTGCCCGGCAGCGGCGCGGCACGGCGTGCGCGGATTGCGCAGTTGCTTGGGCTATCTGAAGCACATCTGCTATGCGGGGTCGGCTTCAATCCCTTCGCGGGCCGCGTGCGGGATCTCGCGCGCTTTTTGGGATATCCGGACCACGATGCACTGTTGGCAGAGCGGAATTTTCTGTTCATTCACGATCGCTATCGCCTTCTCGCGCTGGACGACATCCTTGCGCTGTATGCCGCACTCGGCACCCAGCCCGATGCCGCACATGGTGCAAGTGATGTCGCCATCAGCCGGCTCAACCGCCTGGAAGCGCAGGTGGAGGAAACCATCAACCCTATCCTGATCGGAGGTTACAAGCTGGAGGTGCAGGCGATTTATCGACATCGTCTTGCGCCGCTCGCCTTCGTCGAGGCGCGCCTCGGCGGCGACCACCGCGTGCTTCGCGCGCTGACTGTCGAGGGCAACCTGATGCTGGCACAGGGACTGGTTTCTCCGGCGCGTTTCCTGCGACATGCCGGGATTTCGCAGGACGAAAAGCTCCTGGCGCTGGAGGAGGGCTTGTTGACCTTTCCTGATGTGGACAGCTACCTCGCCGAACGCCCGCGCGCAGAAGATGCCGCAGCACTCAAGGCGGCGTTGGGGCGGGTGCGGCCCGCAACCGGTTCCTGAGCGTTGGCTCAGTCCTCCGCGGGCAACTCGCGTAAGCCGCGTTTGAAGGCACCCAGTTCGCGGCGATCCCGCCGATCGGGTTTGCCCGGTGTGTAACGTTCCCCTGCCGCGACCAGACGCAACTGTTCGGCGAGTGCCTCGCGTTTGAGGCGGCTGTCCTCGTATTCACGATAGAGCGCCTGCGCCAGCGGTGCCGAAAGACGCTGCGCCGCCAGCCCGAGCACCTCGACTCGCATCTCAAAGGGTGGGCGGCGAATTTCGATCTCTAGGCCCGGCGCGACGGTGCGTGATGGTTTGGCGCGCACCCCTCCCGCCGTCACGTGCCCGGCGTTGATGGCCTCCTGGGCCAGACTGCGCGTCTTATAGAAGCGCGCGCACCACAGCCATTTATCCAGTCGCTGATCGTCCATGCGCTATCCGGTTACCATGAGTTGACTGCCGCCCTGTGGCGGCGCTGAAGTTTACAAGGAGTGCACGATGGCCGAAGCCCGATCCTTCATCCCCCTGCCGATTGCGGTACTGACGATATCTGACAGTCGGACCGAAGAAAACGATACCTCGGGTCATGCGCTCGTAGATCGGCTTACCGCGGCGGGTCACACCTTGAAAGACAAGCGCATCGTCAAGGACGATATCTACCAGATTCGCGCCATCGTCTCGCAGTGGATTGCCGCGCCCGAAATCAGTGTGGTGTTGACGACCGGCGGAACTGGGGTGACCGGGCGGGACGGAACACCGGAAGCGATTGCCGTGCTGCTGGACAAGCAGCTCGACGGCTTTGGAGAGATGTTTCGGGTGCTCTCCTATGAGCAGATCAAGACCTCCACTCTGCAGTCACGCGCGCTTGCGGGAGTGGCCAACGCGACCTACATCTTCTGCATGCCGGGCTCCCCAGGCGCGTGCACGCTGGCGTGGGACACCCTCATTTCGCAGCAGCTCGATTATCGCAATCGGCCCTGTAATCTCGTGGAGTTGATGCCCCGCCTGCTCGAAAAATAAAAATCTCAAGGTGTGCCGATGCGCGGTGGGAGCTTGATTTTCAGATAGACCAGCAGGGTCTTCTGGCGTGGATTGGCGTTGTCGTCGCTGAGTAAAAAGAGTCCCCCATCGGCGTCCAGCGCGAGGGCCTCGAAGTTGTCTACCGGCCAGCCCTCGGTCGAGCTGAAGCGGGCCAGAGACTGCGCGTGCGGCGTTTGCGGCACGGTGCCGTTTTCAGGCGGCGGCAGGTCGAGAATCTGCAAGGAAATGATCAAGGGTTTCCAGGGCGACAGGAAGCGACGCTCGAGGGCGAGTAGCCGTCCGTCCGCCAGCGTTTCCATGCCTACCAGCGCGCCCTTGTGGGCAAGCGGCGGGTAGCGCCACGCTGCCGGCTGAGACCCAAAGCTCAGGATTTGCCCGGACAGACCGTGCGCCGGGTACTCGAGGCCGGCCACCAGGCCTAGCCGTGGATGCAGGGTCAGGGCTTCAAGGCCACTGTTGGCAGGAACCTCCGAGAGGGCGCGGGCAAAGCGCGCCGGCGTAAGTACGGGCGCAAGCGGGCGTCCCGCCGCATCGAACCGAACCACCCGCTGATGCTGCTCGAAGCTCACGAAAAATTCAGGTCGGGGCGCGCAGCCCGCAAGCGCCAGTCCTTCCGCGTCCCGCGCGCGGCCGCGCAAGGGGGCCCCGGTGTCGTCCTGTAGCGGTCGGCGGGAGAGGAGGCGCGCGCCTGCCAACGTTCCTCCGCGCATCTCCGGCGCAATGTCCAACAGCTCGCCCTGATCGGACACCGCATGAAGCACCCCGCTGCACCAGACCAAGCCGGACAAGCCATGCACTGCATCGGGGCCAGTCGCTGCTAGTTCGAGCGCCCCGCGGACTTCAGCGCCCGCTGGGTGCGGCGTGCCGGCAGTCGGCGCAAAAGCGAAGGGACGGGCGAAGGTTTCTGCGACCGAGGGTTCTGAGGACAGTAGGCAGGCGAGCGCGATGAGCGCGCCCACGCAGTACCCGACACTGAGACACCTCGCTGTGATCGGCCCAGGCGGGCAGCCCGGGATCCCGGAATTTGATCGCGAATGCGCCTTTAAGCTCGGTGCCATGGTGATCTCTGGATGGGCTGCCTCGTAGCAGCGCGGGACCCTATAATGCCGCAATGCAAAGATGGCTGGGATTCGTGGCTGCTCTTCTGGGCGCGATCGCCGTGGTGCTCGACGCCCTGGGCGCGCATCTTTGGCGGCCGCATTTCACCGAAATCGCCCTCGACAGTTTCCAAACCGGCGTGCGCTACCTGCTGATCCACGCGGTTCTGCTGTTCGCATTGGCGCGCTCGGACCGTGCGCTACGCTCACGACTGGTGCGTGCCTGCGCGCTCGTCATCCTGCTGGGAACCCTGCTTTTCGGATTGGGTCTGGTGCTCTGGACGACTCAGGAATTGGTGTTTGCCCGGCGCTGTGCCCCCTGGGGTGGAAGCTTGCTCATTTTCGGCTGGACAGGCCTTGCCCTTGCCAGCTTGTTCGACAGGAGACCGCTGGTTTGAATTTTCGCTCATCACCAAGCTATTTGCGGCGTCTTTCATTCTGGGCCGCACTTGCCGGCCTGTTGCTCACGGGCATGGCTGCAGAGGCCCGCACCTATGCCCTGAACGGGGACGTGGTGGGGGAAATCGTCCTCGTTTCGACAGTTCGCAAGGACACCATTGCGGACATCGCGCGGACCTACAGCCAGGGCTATCGGGAAATGCGCATGGCGAACCCGACGGTCGACCCCTGGCTTGCCGGTGAAGACACCGAGGTCATCATCCCCAGCCTTTATGTGTTGCCCGCAGCGGCGCGCGACGGGATTGTGATCAACGTGCCCGAGATGCGGCTTTATTACTATCCGAAGGCTAAGAAGAGCGAGGCGCGCGTCGTCGCGAGCTATCCCATTAGTATCGGACGCCAGGACTGGTCGACGCCCCACGGGGCTACTCGCGTGGAATCCAAGGTAAAGGACCCCAGCTGGACGCCCCCGGCATCCATCCGCAAGGAACACGCGGCCGAGGGGGACATCCTCCCTGCCGTGGTGCCTCCGGGGCCCGACAATCCTTTGGGGGCTTATGCGCTCAGGCTCGGCATCAAGGGTTATCTCATCCATGGAACAGATAAGCCCTATGGCATTGGCATGCGCGTGACCCACGGCTGCATGCGGCTCTATCCGGAAGACATCGAGCGGGTGTTTCACTCCGTGCCCGTCGGCACAGCGGTTCGGCTGGTCAACGAGCCCTTCAAGCTGGGTATCGCCGATGGCCGACTCTATCTGGAGGTGCACCCGCCGCTGGAGGAAGACCGCAAAAAGTTCGAGACGCGCTTTGCGCACGTGGTCAAGCTCATCACTGCCCGTTACGGAACGCTGGATCTTGCGCTGGATTGGCAGGCACTGCGCACGGCGGTATATCGGGCCGATGGTGTGCCGCGTGATGTTGGGGCGGCACTGCCGCGTAATACGGTCGCGGGGGTCTCACCGCCCTGATTGACCGGCGCGACGGGCGAACGTCCGACCCCGAGTTTCGCGTCCCGCACACCACCCGCGCCCCGCTGAGCGACGCTCAGGATGCGGGATAAAGCTCAGGATGCGGGATAAAGCTCAGGATGCAGGATTAATGATTAATCTGGGAAGGCCTTCCCCAGAAACAGAAAACCCCGCCGAAGCGGGGTTTTCTTTCAGCAGATTGAGATCTGCTTACTTGCGCATGGCCTTTTCGAACAGGCTGTCCAGGCGCGACTTGTTGTCGTTGCAGCAAGCCTGGGCGGCATCGGCAGCAGCCTGAGCAGCCTGAGCAGCGGCAGCGGCGTCGGTCGCAGCCTTCATTGCCTTGTCGGCGTTGGCGCTGGCAGCGCTGGCCTTCGACATGGCTTCGCTGGCCTTGGCTTCGACGGCGGAGAGCTGCTCCGGGGTGACGTTCGAGCAGCCGGCCATCAGGCCAACCACACCAGCAACCAGGGCAGCGCGCATGGCGAGGGAAAGGGTTTTGGTCATCTGAGTACTCCTATCAACGTGAGTCAACATTCCTAGTGAGGAATTTTATTTAATAACAGTCGGATATTGAACCAATTTAGGCATTATCGCAAATACTTCATCGGTCCTGAGCGCAAACTGTGGCGAAATGGCGACTAAGTCGCGCGTGGAGGCTGACGATCATCCGCGCGGTCGCCCCCCAGATGTGGAAGCGGTCATAGTCGATCGCATAGTACTCCCGCCGCTGTCCGTTGAATTCTCCACTGCGCCGTTCGTGTCGCGCCGCGTCCAGGACAAAGTCGAGCGGGACGTGGAATATTTCCGACACCTCTCGCGCATCGGGTTTGTAGGCATAGTCCCAAGGTACGAGCCCGAGAACAGGAACCACCCGGAACCCGGTGCCCGTGAGGCAAGGGTCCAAGGCACCCAGAAACTCGATGTCGGAGGCGAGAAGACCAATCTCCTCAGCGGCCTCTCGCGCTGCAGTGTGCGCGACATCCCGGTCTTCAGGATCCGCTTTCCCACCCGGGAAGCTTATTTGTCCTGCATGGCGCCGAAGCCCCGCGTTTCGCACAGTCAGCACCACCTCAGCGCCCTGCGGCCCCACGGCGAGGGGAAAGAGCACCGCCGCGGGTGTCAGAGGCCCAGATTCAGGCGGGGCGGGCAACAGTGCGTCCAGGGTGCCGCCGTGCGCGGGGTGAGGGCCAATGGGATCGAGTAGGCCTCGCAGCAGCGGCGCCATCTCATGTGCGGGCAAACGGCCGATCAAGGGCGAGTCCAGACGGTTTCCACCGCAGCGGCCTGCTTCAGCGCTGGGGTGAAGGAGGTGCTGCAGGCCGGCCCCAGCTTGAAGGGGCCTCCTTGGCCGAGGCGACGGTTGCGGTGGAAGCTTCCTTTACCATGCTCTGGATTGCCCGCTCAAAGCTGTCCATCCGGTGGTCGGCACAGTAGTCCCCGATGCGTCGCAGGTTATCCGCGGCCGTAGCGCGACCAGTAGCCGAGTGGATCCCGGGCGAAAGGGTGTTAAAGGCGGTGAGATAGCCGGCGAGATAGGTGCTGTAGTTTTGCACATCATCGGCCTCGAGGGCTTTCACAAACTGATTACAGGAGGCCTGGCCGATGCCCCAAACAGCATAGTTGCCGCCTTCATCGATAGCTTCAGCCCCTGCTGACGCCATGCAGATAACCAGACACACGCGCTTCGCGAACGGGAAACGGACGGGCATTGCAATCTCCGAAGCGATGAAGTCAAACGAACAGGGAGGACTCTACTGCGGGCAACGTGGGCCTCCGATGGCGCCTGAACTGCGTTTTCAGGAACTCCATCTGATCGGCGAGGATACGCCGATTGGAGAGCGCCAGAAACTCTGCCCAGTTCGGCGCGTAAGGCACTGCCAGTAACGGCATACCCGCCTGTTCGGGGGTTTTGCAGCCCTTGCGGGTGTTGCAGGAGCGACAGGCCGACACCACGTTCGACCAGACATCCTCCCCCCCGCGCGCGAGGGGAACCACATGGTCGCGGGTGAGCTGTCCTTCGGCAAACTGGTCTCCGCAGTACATGCACAGGCCGGCATCCCGCCTGAAAAGTTCGTGATTGGACAGAGGCGGCTGGGTACGCAGGACAGGGTGCCCGCGGCCCGAACGCTTGATGGCGATGATGCTGTGAATGACGAGGCTTGAGCGTTCTCCGGTCGCCCGGGCATAGCCGCCTCGGATCACGAACTCGTTCTCTCCCGCCGTCCAGGCGACCTGTCTCCGCGCGTAGAGGCACACCGCGTCCTCCCACGGAATCCAGCGCACGGGCATGCCCGTGACATCGAGGCGCAGGATGAGCGGTGGAGTCGTCATGGACGGCCTTTCGCGAACACTCCGAAATGGGGGAGGGCACAGCGCGGATACGCCAACTTGGAGCACGTGTCTCCCCGATTGTTCCCCGATCCGGACAGAGGGATCAAGTAAACTTCGGTGCCCGATTTCCACGCCCGAGGTATCCCCATGAGCCGAGCTATGGATGCGCTTCTTGCCCTGATGCGCCGGCTCCGCGATCCCGTCACCGGATGTCCCTGGGATCGGGAGCAGACGTTTGCGAGCCTGTTGCGGCATACCCTGGAGGAAGCTTACGAGGTCGCCGATGCGGTCGAGCGTGAGAACTTCGCGGATCTGGCCGGTGAACTGGGGGACCTCCTCTTTCAGGTGGTTTTTCATGCCCAGATTGCGGCCGAGCTCGGCCACTTTGATTTCGAGGACCTGGCCATGCAGCTCCACGCAAAGCTCGTCCGTCGGCACCCACACCTGTTTGGAGGGGACGAGGTCACTGACGCAGCGGCGCAGGAGGTGGCTTGGGAACAGGTCAAGGCGGCTGAGCGCGCGGCGGATGGCCGGTCCGCCAGTGAACTCGACGGGATCCCGCTTGCACTGCCGGCGCTCGTGCGGGCGGCGAAACTCCAGAAACGCGCCTCGCGGGTTGGCTTCGACTGGTCCTCGGCACCCCCTGTGCTCGACAAGGTCCGCGAGGAACTCGGGGAGCTTGCCGAAGCCATGGCCATTGGGACCGTGCAGGACCAAGCGGAGGAACTGGGGGACTTGATTTTCGCTCTGGTGAATCTGGCGCGTCATCTGCGCATCGATCCGGAGGATGCCATGCGCGCGGCTAACGCCAAGTTCGAGCGCCGGTTTCGCTACGTGGAATCGGCGCTCGCACGCAGTGGTCGCGGACCCGCCGAAGCGAATCTCGCCGAAATGGATGGGCTATGGGACGAGGCGAAGCGCCTCGGGATGTGACGCTCGTCAGGTGCGAGTGGGCGGGTCGTGTTAGCGGTCCCGCCGCACGATGTATTCCGCAATCCGCCGCAAGGTGTCGGCCCGCCCATCGAAGCAATCCAGGGCCGCAACCGCCTCGTCGCACAGCCGCTGGGCTGTCGCCTTGGCCTCGGTCATCCCGAGCAGGTTGGGGTAGGTGGGCTTATCCCGATCCTGATCAGAGCCCTGCGGCTTGCCGATGACTTCGGTTTCGCCTTCCACGTCGAGAATGTCGTCCTGCACCTGAAAGGCGAGACCGATGCGTTCGGCGTACCTGTCCATGCGGGCGCGGTGATCGGGGTTGGTCTGGCCCGCAGCCATGAAGCCCAGACGCACGCTGGCCCGAATCAAGGCCCCTGTTTTGTAGGCATGCATGCCTTCCAGTTCGGTGAGCGTGATCTTGCGTCCGACGGCAGCCAGGTCGATGGCCTGCCCGCCGGCCATGCCAAGGGACCCGCTGGCGGCGGCGAGTTCACGCAGCATGTCGATTCTCGCGGACGGTGAATCGTCGAGCGCAGGGTCGCGTGCGAGCACGTCGAAGGCCAACGCCTGCAGGGCGTCACCGGCCAGAATGGCCGTCGCTTCGTCATAGGCGCGGTGGCAGGTGGGTCTGCCGCGACGGAGATCGTCGTTGTCCATTGCGGGAAGGTCATCGTGGACCAACGAGTACGCGTGAATGAACTCAACGGCCGAAGCAGCGGAGTCCAGCCGGGTGGGGTTTGTCCCGAATACGTCGCCAGTGGCATAAACCAGCACAGGCCGAATGCGCTTGCCCGGGCCCAGCACTGAGTAGCGCATTGCGGCATGAAGAGTCGTCGGCGGGGTCGTTTCAGGCGGCAGCCAGTGGGAGAGCGCGGCATCGATGCGCGCCTGGTAGGACTTCAGCGTATCGGCGAGGGACATGTTGTCTCAGTCTTCTTCGTCTTCTTCTTCATCGGCCGGGGCGGGGGCACCCTCGAGCTGGGCGAAGTCCGCGAGGGTTTCTCCTGTCGGGCCTTCGGTGAGTATCCGGACTTTTTGCTCAGCGGCCTGAAGCGCATGTTGGCAGGACTTGATCAGGATCATGCCCTGCTCGAACTGCAGCAGCGATTCTTCGAGCGTGAGGTCGCCGCGTTCCATGCGCTCTACGAGGGCTTCCAGCGCCTGCAGGCTGGTCTCGAAATTCAGGCCTGATTTGCGTTTCACGCTGCCGCTCCCCGGATAGGCGGCGCACTGTAGCGAGGGGGGTACTGTGCGGTCAACGCACGCACGCTCTGACCGTTGCATTCGGATTTCCTGACGCATAGACTTCGACCCACTTTAGACTAAGTCTAAACCCGGGCCTCACCACGCCCGGAAGATTTCGTTCAACACTCGATACTTTTGGAGGCCACCATGCCCACACTCAAAGGTTCCAAGACCCAAGACAATTTGAAGGCTGCATTCGCCGGCGAATCGCAGGCAAATCGCCGCTACCTGTACTTCGCGCAGAAGGCCGATGTCGAGGGCTACAACGACATCTCTGCTGTCTTCCGCTCCACAGCTGAAGGCGAAACCGGCCATGCGCACGGCCACCTCGAGTACCTCGAGCAGGTGGGTGATCCGGCGACTGGTGAGCCGATTGGCACCACCCAGCTCAACCTCAAAGCATCGATTGCCGGCGAGACGCACGAGTACACCGACATGTACCCGGGCATGGCCAAGACCGCCCGCGACGAAGGCTTCGATGAAATCGCTGACTGGTTTGAGACGCTGGCCAAGGCCGAGCGCTCGCATGCCAATCGCTTCCAGAAGGCTCTGGACTCGATGGGCTGAGAGTACGTGAAGGGGACGTCCCGGCGGGGCGTTCCTGGTCAAAGGAAGCCGGGATTCGTCCCGGCTTCCTTGTTATGGGGACACAGACCACACGGAGACGAACATGAGCGAATCGAAAGAAGGACGGCGCGAAGGGAGCCTGGACGCGCCCACCCGGCACCCGCTGGGCTGGAAGGAACCCGAGTTCTACCAGGAGGCTCCGCTCTTCGAAGAACT
>JBIKOF010000378.1:0-2968 GCA_044358205.1 Gammaproteobacteria bacterium
GGGCCGAACCCAACAGTCAGGCCTGCGCGGTAGACCTTGGACTGCCGGGTGTACTGCCTGTGTTGAATGCCCGCGCAGTGGATTTTGCGATTCGGTTTGGATTGGCCATCGAGGCGCAAATCTCTCGGCACTCTATTTTCGCTCGCAAGAATTACTTCTACCCCGATCTGCCGAAGGGTTACCAAATCAGCCAGTACGAGGACCCCATCGTCAACCACGGCCAACTGACCATCACCTTGGCTGATGGCAGCGAGAAGAGCATCCGCATCTTGCGAGCGCATCTCGAGGAAGACGCCGGGAAATCCGTCCATGATGTCTTCCCCGGCAATAGTGGTATAGACCTGAACAGGGCTGGCACCCCGCTCCTGGAGGTGGTCAGCGAACCAGACCTGCGGTCGGCTGCCGAGGCAGTTCAATACATGCGCGCCCTGCACACCCTCGTGCGATTCATCGGAATCTGCGACGGCAACATGCAGGAGGGAAGTTTCCGCTGTGACGCCAATGTATCCGTGATGCCAGTTGGTTCATCGGTGCTCGGCACGCGTGCCGAGATCAAGAACCTAAACTCCTTCCGCTTTGTGGAGCGGGCGATCAACTACGAAATTGAACGTCAGATCGAGCTCCTAGAGAACGGGGGGCAGGTGGTGCAGGAGACCCGCCTCTACGATGCAGACCGTGATGAGACGCGCAGCATGCGGAGCAAAGAAGACGCGCATGACTATCGCTACTTCCCGGACCCGGACCTGCTGCCAATCGTCATCTCGGAAACCGAAATCGAGGCTGCGCGCGCCGCTCTGCCTGAGTTACCTCAGGCCAGGGCCGCTCGTTACGAGAAAACGCTCGGAATCGGCGCGGCAGAGGCCGAGGCACTCAGTAGCGAGCGAGCAATCGCGGATTACTTCGAGGCCTTGCTTGCGGTGGGGAGCGAAGCGCGCCAGGCGGCAAACTGGATCACCGGGGAGATTTTCGCGCGACTGAATCGGGAATCGCTGGATTTCACTGCGGTTAAAGTAGGCGCTCCAGCACTCGCCGGTTTGTTAGCACGCGTAAAAGATCAGACAGTCTCAACCTCGATGGCCAAACAAGTCTTTGAAGCCATGTGGGACGAAGGTGGCGATGCGGATCAGATTATCGAAGCGCGCGGGCTGAAGCAGGTCACGGATACGGGCGAAATTGAATCGCTGGTGCAAGCGGTGCTCGATGAAAACGCAGATCAGGTTGCGCAGTATCGCGCGGGCAAGGACAAGGTACTGGGCTTCTTCGTGGGACAGGTGATGAAACGCTCGAAGGGCAAGGCGAGTCCCCAAGTCGTCAACGATCTCGTGCTCGCGCGTCTGAAGGAATAGGGAGCGCGCTCGACAAGCGCCCTCGGCTTCTACGGCCGGCCTCTGCAGGGGCAGCGGCCAGAACAGCAGGAACACATCCGCAGCAATTCGTTCGCTCGGAAAAGAAAACGGCGACCGAGGTCGCCGTTTCATTATGCACGCGGAAGAGTCGCAACCGTATCAGGCTTCGGCCGCAGTCTCCGGACGGTCCAGAAGCTCAACGATGGCCATCGGCGCATTGTCTCCCGGGCGGTAGCCGCACTTGAGGATTCTCAGGTAGCCGCCCGGCCGCTTCAGGAAGCGTGGCCCAAGCAAGTTGAAGAGCTTGGTCACCGCGTCCCGGTCCCGCAGGCGTGAGAACGCCAGACGGCGATTCGCCACGGAGTCTGACTTTGCCAGCGTAATAAGCGGCTCTGCTTCTCGTCGAAGTTCCTTTGCTTTGGGCAAGGTCGTCCGGATCACCTCGTGGTGGATCAGCGAGGCTGCCATGTTGCGGAACATCGCCTTGCGATGGGAGCTGGTGCGGCCCAGATGCCGCCCGGCGTTTTGATGTCTCATTTGTCTCTTCCTTCTGCCCGCGCTCTGCGGTCAAGTTCAGCCAGCGGCCCGGTCGTGATCGTACAAGCCCTTGGGCGGCCAGTTATCCAGGCGCATTCCGAGGGAAAGTCCTCGCGCCGCAAGCACATCCTTGATTTCCGTCAGCGACTTCTTGCCAAGGTTGGGCGTCTTGAGCAACTCCACCTCGGTACGCTGGATGAGATCGCCGATGTAATAAATGCTTTCCGCCTTAAGACAATTGGCCGAGCGAACCGTCAGCTCGAGATCGTCGATAGACCTGAGCAGGATCGGGTCGATGGGCTCATCGCTCTTGCGCATAGGCTCGGCATGGTGCTCACCGCTGAGGTCGACAAAGACCGCCAGCTGGCTGCGCAAAATACCTGCCGCCTCACGCACCGCATACTCGGGGTCGATGGTCCCGTTGGTTTCGATGGTGATAATGAGCTTGTCGAGATCGGTCTGCTGCTCAACGCGCGCGGCCTGCACTTCGTAAGCCACGCGTCGCACCGGGCTGAACGAGGCGTCCAGCCGGAGACGGCCGATTGCGGTTTCCGCCTCTTCGCTTGGTCCTTCCCGCACGATGGCCGGCTTATAGCCGCGTCCGCGCTGGACCTTGAGCGTCATATTCAACTGACCATTGGCGCTGAGGTTAGCGATATGGAATCCGGGGTCGACAATTTCAACGTCGTGGTCGAGCACGATGTCGGACGCAAGCGCCGGGCCTGCACCTTTTTTATTCAGCGTAAGGGTTGCCTCGTCCTTGGCGTGCATCCGGATCGCCAGGCCTTTGAGATTCAGGAGAATGTCAGTCACGTCCTCCTGCACGCCTTCGATGGTCGTGTACTCGTGGAGTACGTTTTCGATTTCCGCCTCCACAACCGCCGCACCCGTCATGGACGAGAGCAGGACACGCCGCAGGGCGTTCCCAAGGGTATGCCCGAAACCGCGGTTCAAGGGCTCAAGGGTGATCCGGGCGGTGTTGAGCCCCACGGACTGCACGTCCACGATTTTAGGCTTCAACAATTCGCTCACTGCTGCCACCATAGAAAATTCTCCTTCTGACCAGCCCTTATTTCGAGTACAAC
>JBIKOF010000021.1:0-10244 GCA_044358205.1 Gammaproteobacteria bacterium
GTGACCACCGCACCATCTTCGGTTTCGGCAAGTACCTCGACGTCGACTCGCCGAAACGTCTTGCCGGACTGAGTGGACGTGGCGACAAAGACCTCACCGCGTCGGCCGGTGTGGGTGAGTGCGCTGCGCGGCAGCTGCACGCTGTTAGAGGGCGCCGGCTGCCGCAGGCGGGCGATTACTCTTTGGCCGGGCAACAAGCCGGAATCGGCAGGCAGGGTCCCGCGCGCTTTGATGGTTTGGGTCGCGGGGTCCAGTGTGGTGCCTCGCCCCTCGACGGCAATCTCGATGGTGCCCACCGCCAGACGGGCTTCGGGCGTGAGTCGCGTCGCCACTGCCGCTGGCACATCGACTTCCAGACGCCAGCGCGTATCGCGAGCGATGACGAAGGCCACCTCCTGTGCACCGATGCTCGCGCTGGTCTGCAGGTGCCGCGACACCACGATACCTGGCATGGGTGCACGCAGATTGAAACCGGTGGCATCGTTGCCTTCGTCGTGGAAGTCGCCGACCGCGGATTCCAGACTTTCCAGCTCTGCCTGCAGGGAGGTCGCACGCGAGCGGCTGGTCTCGGCGCGCGATTTTGGAATGACACCCGCCTCGAGCAACGCGTCATCGCGTGCGGTCTGGCGGCGCGCCACCTCCGCCTCTGCACGCTTGCGGTGCAGAAGTGCGTGGTCTGTTGCGTATTCGCGGCTGCTCACCGCGGCAAGGATCTATCCCCTGCGCACCGCATCTCCTTCATCCACCTCAACGCGAAGCACACGCCCTGCGTAGGGTGCAGCAACGGCGGCAATGCCGGCGACCGGCAACTGGACTTCCGCCGACAGATTCGCAACTTCGAGTACCGTCGCCACACTCGTCGGTGCAACGCGTATTCCCAATCGATCAAGTTGAGTATCGGACAGCGCAAGATCCTGCGCGACACAGGTGAGGGTGTGTGCGCCCAGAAGGCAAGCGAGCATCAGATGAACCCGCCCGGTGCTGCCTGCTCTGCGCGAAGCGTGATGTGGGTTCATGAACGTTCAAACCTTGGCATGAGGGGTATTGTCGCGGAAGCGTGGCTCGAGGACACGTGGTTCGTCGATCCAATGCGGCGATTCAGTGCGCTAGATCAGAAGCTGAGCGCCACCCGCAGTCCGAGAATGATCGCATCGTCGAGATTTGGGTTAACCCCGGGGTCGAATACGTACTGAATATCCGGCTGCAGCATGAGCCACGGTTGGGGTGACATGAGGTAGGTCAGTTCAACGACGGTTTCCGCGCGCTCCGTGCCCGGAAAGGCGTCGAGGTAACCCGAGGCCGTGCGCGCGTGCGCGACGGCGACGCCCAGCACGTCATCCGGGCGGGAGTGCAGAGCGCCTGTCCACTCTGCACCGATGCCCGCGTAGTACCCGATCGGGTTGCGATCTTCTGCGCTGTACCCGAACTGGATGAAGCCGCCCAGGCCTTCGCCACCGTGAACGGCGCGCACGATATCGGCCTCGGCCACCAGATACGCGCCCCAGTCGCTGTCCCGGGTGCGGTTTGCAAAATCCTCGAACTCGGCTGTGTTATGCCAGCTGCCCGCCGCCACCTTTGCATAGCGCGCTTGCGAGCGAACCCAACCAGTCTCGAAGATGGTCAGAATTCCGTCTCCGCGATCGAAGCGCACATGTGTGCCATAGGGATCGGAGGGATCACCGGGGATGCCGTCGAACACGGCGGTCTGTATGTAGGTTCCGGCACTCAGCGGAATCTTGATGCGGACCCCGGGGGAGGTGATCGCCCAGGTCGGCAAATTGTCCTGCGCGATTTCCTGACCAATCCCGAACGAGCCGTTCATGAAGGTGTCGGCATGCTCCAGGCTGTAGAAATCGGAGTTCACATCGCGCAAGCCAGTCAGGATCTGGATGCCAGAATCGAAGCTGTGTTCGTACCAGGCTTCGTACACCCTTACCGAGCCAATGAAGGCGATGTTGCTGGCGTCCTGAATGTCACCGGAGAGCAGGCTGGGGTCCGTGCCGGTGATACCGAAAATCGACGTGTTGAACACCCCGCCTTTCCAGGCCCCGATGTCGGCGGTTGAAATTTCGGCCGTGATGCCCAGCGCAGCCGGCGTCGCGGTGCCACGCTCCAATCCGCCGGCCACGATGCCGATGAAGTCCGTGGTGGCACTGGCCGAGAGCGCTAGCCCTTCGATACCTGATTCGAAAGCCTGAACGCCGAAGGGGACACTCAGGGCAAGCGCCAAGGTGCACGCGACGGCGCGTCTGGGTCGTGCGTCAGCGTCGATAAACCGTTCAGGCACCGGCGAACAGCGACACGGCCAGTGCGCAGCGTTCCACAGGATCCTTGGGGATGGATTCCAGCGCATCGATGGCATCGAGTCTGAGCTTGAGACCACTGCGATTCGCGATTTGGATGGCCAGACCTGGACGCGCATTCAGTTCTAGCAGTAGGGGCCCGTGGGTTCGGTCCAGCACGATGTCCACGCCGAGGTATCCGAGGCCGGTAAGCTCGAAGCACTTGGCGCCCAGTTCCAGCAGCTGTGGCCAGGTAGGGATTTGCAAGCCCGCCAGCGGCACGCCGTAGTCGGGATGTTCATTGACGGCACGTGAATGCCAGACGCCGCCGGTGGTGAGGCCGGTGGCGATTTCGATGCCCACGCCCACCGCGCCCTGATGCAGGTTGGCCTTGCCGTCCGACTGACGCGTGGGCAGGCGCACCATGGCCATGGTCGGCACGCCGCGATAGACCAGCAGACGGATATCAGGGACGCCCTGATAGCTCACCGGATCGAAGATGGGATCTACGCGCACCCGGTACTCAATCATGGCCTTGTCGGGCACACCGCCCAGGCTGTAGATGCCACTCAGGATGTTGGAGGCGTGGTATTCGATTTCGGCAAGCGGCAAGCCACGCCCATCGGTTTTCACGAACATCTCGCGCCGACGGCCATCGATCACCAGCACGCCCGCACCGCCCGAGCCGCGCGCCGGCTTGATGACGAACTCGGTGTAGGGCTTGAGGATTTCACCAAGTCCGGACAGGTCGTGTTCTGTTTCGATCACGCCGTACAGGGCGGGCACCGAAATGCCCGACTCGATGGCCAGCCGTTTGGTGGTGAGCTTGTCGTCCACCAACGGGTAACGCCGCCGGGGGTTGCGCTTCATGATGTAAGCGCGGTTGCGCGCGTTGAGGCCGAGAATTCCCCGTTTGCGCAGACCGAGCCAGGTGCCAAACATGCCCGGTTAGCCTTTCGCCAGATCCTTGAACCGCAGGATCTCGCTCAGGCGATAGCCCGTGTAGGCGCCGAATACGAGGCAGAGCGAGAGCACCACCAGCAGCAGCTCGGGGAACACGAACATCAGATAGACGAGATGTTCCTCGGTCATCGCGAAATAGCCCGCGATAGCCACCGTAAGACTGCCCAGGAACTCCTTGATAGCCGTGGTCGGGCCGCGTTCTTCCCACACAATCGACATGCGCTCGATGGTCATGGTGAGGATGACCATGGGGAACAGGGCAATCGACAAACCCTGCTCGATGCCGAGTTCGTTGCTGATGAGGCTGACGGCCAGCATGAGCCCGATAACGATGACGAGCACGCTGGTGAGACGCGGCACCAGCAGCAGGCGCAGGTGCGTCACCGCGCTGCGGATGACGAGGCCTGCGCTGACCACGATGAGGAACAGCGAGACGCCTGCAGCGAGGCGGGTTTCACGGAAGGCGAGGGCCACCAGAATCGGCATGAAGGTGCCGAAGGTTGGAATGCCCACCACCATGCGCATGATGACGATGACGAAGGCCCCCAGCGGCACCATCAGCAGTACCCGGTACACGTTTTGCGTACGGACCGGCAGATCGTTCAGGGACAGGGTGAGGAGGCCGCTGTCGAATTTACTACCCGCACGCTGGGCAACATCGAGTTGGGTCATCGGGGTCTGCGCGGCGGCGAAGGTCACCGAGACGTTGCTCACCCCCTTGGTATCGACGATGTCGCTGTCGCCGAACCGCCAGAGCATGAAGTTCTGCGGATAGCCCGCTTCGCCCGTATCGGGGTCGAAGCCCTGCCAGGATTCCCCGTTGTGCACTTCCAGCCACGGCATCAATTCGCGATCGACGAATTCGCCATCCAGCGACAGGCCGTATACCACCCGACTGGGGATCCGCGCCCCGGCGAGAATCTCGGTGAGCAGGTGGGGCCACTGGGCCGCGCTCGCTGCCTTGCGGATGACCTTCGCGTTCTCGTCATCGGAGGTATTCAGCGCGCCCAGCAACAAACTGGTGAAGGTTTGGATGTCTGCAGATTCGGCGCGTGCGCGGCTGAGCATGGCGCTCACTGCAGAAGCGAGCGGTTCGGCGTATTCCGGCACTTCCGGGAAGGTCGGCGGCGAGCCGTCCTTCATGGCCAACGACTGATCGCGCTTGGGATAAATCTTGGTGTGGTAGTACAGCGCCTGCGAGCCGCTGGAGCGACGGACCGTCCACACGGCCTTGCGCGCATCTTCGTTCTCTTCGGGGGAAACCTTCAGGCCAAACCCTCGCGAGACGAAGTCTTCATCGAGCACTGCGAAACCGCGCGGAGAATCGGGCAGCGCAAGCGCGACCTTGGCGGGCAGTCCGCGTCCCTGAAACGTCACCCGCGCCTCCACGTCCCATACGGTGGCCTCGGCCGAGGGATCAAGCGGAATGGCAAGCCGGGTGACCTTGAGGTAAACGAGCCCGAGCCCCACGGCAGCGAAAATGAAGGCCCAGACGAAGACGGCTGACACGCGCACGAGCTGCTCTCCTCGCTGGCCTCGCGTTTACTGCGGGGCTTTGGGACAGGTTGGCGTCGAGTTGTATTTCGACGCGGGATCGATAACCGCAAGCTCGGACAGAAAGCGTCGGCCGAGCAGGACGGGGTAATTGAAGCGGCCGCGATCGGTGAGTGTGAACAGCGCCTGATAGCGGTTTTCACCCAGACAGAATTCAAGTTTCACCGTAGGGCGGGTGGACGTTTTGTCCGTACCGCGTAGCTTGATCTTGACCTTGCGTTCGAGCGGACGCTCTACCTGCAGGGTTTCAGCTTTCTTGTCGCGATGATCGAGCGACAGCTTGAAGCGCACCCAAGGCTTGCCTTCCTTGTCGAAGTACTCGAGGTCGGTAGCATGGATGGCCGCGGTCTTGGCGCCCGTATCGAGCTTGGCCTTGACCACGATGTCCCAGGGTTGAAGGCGGACTCGCTCCAGCCAGCCAAGCTGCAGCGGGTCTCGTGCCGTAGCGGCCTGGGCCAGGAGCAGGAGCAGGGGGAAAACGAGCAGACGGCTGCCTCGTGGCGCGCGCGGATGCATGATGTCTGGAAGCCTCGACGTCGGATTGCAGGAACTTGCCGCGCGGACCGCTCTCGATAGTGCGGCGGTTTTCGGACCCGATGCCACGGGGGGGTGGTCCTGCGCGCGAGGAACTATACGCCGAAACACGCACTGCATGTTAGGCGTGCGACTACCCTCGCAGGGATTCAGCGCCTCGCCTCGCGTATCATCGACTACACCCACGGGCACCCCTCACCTTCATGCAGCCGGGAGGACAGATGCAGTTTTTCGAAGACAACGCGCAATCCATTGGCAGGACACCGCTGGTGCGTCTCAACCGGGTGGTTGCGGCGGACAAGGCACTGGTGCTCGCCAAGATCGAGGGCCGCAATCCCGCCTATTCCGTGAAGTGCCGAATCGGCGCGGCCATGATCTGGGATGCCGAGGCGCGCGGAGTTTTGAAACCCGGCATGGAAATCGTCGAGCCCACGAGCGGGAATACCGGCATTGCCCTGGCCTTCGTGTGTGCGGCCAAGGGTTACCCGATCACGCTTACCATGCCGGAGACCATGAGCCTCGAACGACGCAAGGTGCTCAAGGCGTTTGGCGCGCGGCTGGTGCTGACAGAGGGCGCCAAGGGCATGTCGGGCGCCATTGCGAAGGCCGAGGAACTGGTTGCTCAGGACCCTGCGCGCTACTACATGCCTCAGCAGTTCCAGAACCCGGCCAATCCCGCCATTCACGAAAAGACCACCGGCCCGGAAATCTGGGACGCGACGGATGGCAAAGTCGATGTCATCGTCTCCGGGGTCGGCACCGGCGGCACCATCACTGGCATCAGTCGTTATCTCAAGCACACCCGGAGGCGCGATGTCCTGTCCGTGGCGGTGGAGCCCGAGACCAGTCCGGTGATGAGTCAGCATCGGGCCGGTGAGCCACTGAAGCCCGCCCCGCATAAGATTCAGGGCATCGGTGCAGGCTTCATTCCAGGCACGCTGGATCTTTCTGTGGTCGATCGCATCGAACGGGTATCGAACGAGGACGCCGTGGCGTTTGCCCGGCGCCTGGCCACGGAGGAGGGCATTCTCGCGGGTATTTCCTGCGGCGCGGCCGCCGCCGTCGCCGCCCGGCTCTCAGCGGAGCCCGCCATGGCGGGCAAGACCATCGTGGTCATCCTGCCGGATGCGGGGGAACGTTATCTCTCGAGTGTGCTGTTCGAAGGTATCGAGTAAGCGCTGCCATGCGAGTGAGTGAACGGTTTCACAGTCTGCAGGGTGAGGGCCGCCTGACCGGCACACCGATGTTCTTCATCCGTGCGCAGGGCTGCGCTGTGAAGTGCGCCATCCGCGAGGTTTGTGATCAGCCCGAGTCCCTGGCTTTCAAGGGGGGCGAGATGTTTGATCCCGAATATCTCGCAGCGCAGGCGCTGGCGGCAGTGGGGCCCGGCGGCTGGGTGTGCCTGACCGGGGGCGAGCCGGTGGAGCAGGATGATTTCGCGGCTGTAGTCGCGGCCTGTCGCAATCGGGGCCTGCGCGTGAACCTGCAGACCTCCGGGATGCGCGCGATGGACGCGCAGGTGGACTGGTGCACGGTGTCGCCGAAGGCGTCGGCAGACGCATTGGTCATGCGGGCTGCCGATGAACTGAAGGTGGTCTACACCGGTCAGCCGATTGAAACCCTGCTCGCCTACCACCGCAGTATTTCCGCCCGCGATTACTTTTTACAGCCCTGTTGGCGCGACGGCGGCTGCAATCAGGCCGACACCCTCGAAGCTGTGTTGGAACTGAACAGGCGTGGGGCCCGCTTCGCGTTCACTGCGCAGTGGCACAAGCACCTGGGCGTACATTGAACGCAGTCGAGCAGAACAAAAAAGAGCCGTGATCCCTTTTGAGGACCACGGCTCTGGGGCTCGCGAAACGACGACCGGAGGGGAGGAGGGGTTCGGCCGACGCCCCGCGTTTGCGCTGGAAGACCCTTGCGGGTCTGGTCAGATGACGCCGGGAAGAGAGAACCGGGTGGTCAGGTAGGCCACCAGCAGGGCCCAGCCTGCGATCCCGGCGACACTGATGCCGAGGGAGGCGTACATTTCCTGTTGCTTGCTCATCACATATTCCTCAACTTGGGGGTGACTGATGGGTCCTGAACCGCGACATGCGATTTGAACCGTCACCGTTGAGGCGTATTTTCGGTACGCTATGTTTCGAAATGATTTCTCGAAACCCGCTGAATGTTATTGGATTGTTGCGCCGCGGCAATGCAAAAGGTCGGCGACCTGCCGACGGAGCAGACCCAGATCCATCGGCTTTTTGAGCAAGGCCCGGACGCCGGCAGCCTTTACCGATTCCTCGTTAATCTGGTCGCTATAGCCCGTGTAGAGCAGGATCGGAAATACTGGCCGGAGCGTCAGCATCTGGCGGGCCAGGTCAATGCCCGTCAGGCGCGGCATGGTCTGGTCGACAATGGCAAAATCAAACCGTCCCGGGTCACGGGCGAAGTCGGCCATCGCGGCCTCGCTGTCCTCGAAGCGCGTCACTTCCAGCCCCCAGCCCTGCAGCAGCTCCTCCATGAATTCCCCGACTTCCGGGTTGTCGTCCACGCACAGCACATGCCCGCTGAACCGAGCGGCTTCGGCAAGCCCCTTGGGGGCGGTGGAACCCGTTGCAGGTTGCGCCTCCGGATGCGGATCGCAGGGCAGCAACACACCGATGCGCGTGCCCTTGCCGGACTCCTTGGTGCTGAAGAAAGGCTCGAACATCCGGTCGCGCACTTGGGCCGGGATCCCCGGGCCGGTGTCCGCAACGGCCAGTTCCACGAACGGGCCATCGATGGGCATTCGACACGATGCACAGCACACGCAATCCACGCATTCGCGCTGGCGCACTTCGACGGTGAGCTTGCCTACCCCTTCCATGGCGTCGCGGCTGTTGATGCACAGGTTCAGCAGCACCTGCTCGAAATGGAGCGGGTCCAGCACCGTCATCGGCAGGTGTTCCGGAATGCGGCGCTCGAGTTCGATGGAAGAGGGCAGGGTGGATTCCAGCAGGCTCATCATGTCGCGCGTGACCTGCGCAATTTCCACCGGTCGCGGCTGCCCCCGTTGGCCGCGACTGAAGGTGAGCATTTGCTGGACCAGATTGCGCGCCCGTTGGCCCGAGCGGTGCGCGCGATCGAGATAGCGTGCGAGCTTAGGATGCGCACCCGGGTCGACCTGCTCCTTTGCCATCTCCACATAGCCGAGCAGGCCGGTGAGGATGTTATTGAAGTCGTGCGCGATACCTCCGGTGAGCTGGCCTACGGTTTCCATACGCTGGGCGTGGCGAAGCTGGGCTTCCAGAGCGAGACGCTCGTCTTCGGCAGCTTTGCGCGCGGCTTCGCTGCGGGCGCGCTCAATCTCCACCACCACGCGGTCGGAAAACAGTCGCAGTAGCGCTTCCACCCGTTCGGGGTGTTGCATCGGGGCATGGGTCATCACCGCCACCACACCCAGCGCTTCACCGGCAGAGCCGGTGAGCGGGAACCCGGCATAGCCCGCAAGCCGGGCCTTGTGGACCTCGGCAGAGGCGAACTGCGCCTGCAGCGCCTCCGGGTAGTAACGAAATTCCCCGCCGATGACAGTGGCGCAGGGCGTTTCTGCGAGCGGGTAGCGAAAATCTTTAATCCAGTTGCCGTCCATCCACAGAGCAATGGCATCCATGATGGGGGGTGTGCTGTCCGTGCGCAGCACCGAAATCATGGCCACGTCCACCTCGAGCAACTCCACCAGACTGTGCGCGAGATCCTTGAAAACTGTTTCGCGCTGGGCGGCAGACAGGGCGATGGCTGCCTTCAGGAACAACTGTTCGGTGGCCGCCGCTTCCTGCCCCTCGGCCGCCGGAAAATTACTGAGGATGGCCGCCGCCTTCGATGTGATGGGCAGATTCACGAGGGCTCTCCGGGAACAAACATATAACCCACGCCGCGCACTGTGCGAATGACGCGGGGATGGTCGGGATCGGGTTCGATGCGTTTACGCAGTCGCGCCACGCGAATATCGATGCTGCGGTCGAAGGGATCCCAGTCGCGGTTGCGCGTGAGACTCATGATTTGATCACGCGAGAGCGGGCGATTGGGCCGTTCGGCCAGCGCTTTCAAGAGGTCGAATTCAGTGCTGGTCAGGGGCAGTTCCGCGCCTGCTATGTCGTGAAGCTGGCGCATATCGAGATCGAGCACCGCAAGCCCCATCCGTACCTGGCGGGTTGCGGGGCCAGCGCCCGTGGTCGGGGCGGCCCCGGGCTCTCGGTGATAGCGCCGTAACACGCTGCGCAGTCGTGCCCGCAGTTCCCGCAAATCGAAAGGTTTGCCCAGGTAATCGTCGGCACCCACTTCCAGACCCACGATGCGGTCTACCGTATCGCCAGCGCCGGAGATGATGATGATGCCAATGTCGAACTGCTCACGAATATGCCGGGCCAGCGAAAGCCCATCCTCGTGGGGCAACCCGATGTCGAGCAGCACGGCTTGCACTGGCTCCTCTCGCAGAATCCTGCGGGCTTCCTCGCCGTTCACAGCGCCAAGCACCCGGTACTGGTGCTCACCGAGATAATCCTCCAGCAAATCCCGGATGGTGGCATCGTCATCCACCACCAGCACCGTGGTTTCGGCTTCATCGCTCATGGCCGGAGGATAGCGCAGTGCAGCGAAGAGCGGCAGGCGGCCGTCCACCCGGTCGTTGACGCTCCGGGAGGGCTTTCGTACCTTCGGCGCGTCATCTTTTCGTCACGCCTGCGAGGTTCGCCTGCCATGTCCTTTCGAATTTCCGTTGATACCGGAGGCACTTTCACCGATGTGGTGGTGACCGACTCCGCCGGTCGTTTCACCATTGGCAAGGCGCTGACAGACCGCAGCCGCGCCTTTGCCAGCATCGAGGCG
Source organism: Gammaproteobacteria bacterium (assembly GCA_044358205.1). Classification (GTDB taxonomy): domain Bacteria; phylum Pseudomonadota; class Gammaproteobacteria; genus CAIKBL01. The sequence goes on from JBIKOF010000021.1 coordinate 10,185, forward strand.
GGGCTCGCCGTGGCAGCCGAGCAACTGGGCCTGCCTGCAGCCGAGCTCCTGGCCGACACC
>JBIKOF010000380.1:0-2962 GCA_044358205.1 Gammaproteobacteria bacterium
GATCACCGATACGGAAATCGGACTTGCCCTGGTGGCAGACGGAATGGGGGGCTACAAGGCTGGCGAGGTGGCGAGTGCCATCGCGGCGAAAGTCGTACTGGACGATCTGCGGGCCGCGCGCAATCGACATCAGTTCCGCCGCATTGAAGGGGACGAGACCGAATCGCGAGAAGTGGCCGTGCTGCGCGCGGCCATCGAAAGTGCGAACCTGCATATCTTCGAAACCGCGCGTAGAGCCCCACAGTGCCGGGGGATGGGAACGACCATCGTGGCGGCGCTTTTTTCGAACAGCAAGATAACTGTTGCACATGTCGGGGATTCGCGGCTCTATCGCCTGCGTGAAGGCCATCTCGAGCAAGTTACCAACGACCATTCCCTCATGCAGGAGCTCATCGATAAGGGCTTCTATTCTGTCGCGGAAGCCGAGGCGAGCACTCCCAAGAACCTCGTCACGCGTGCACTCGGAATCGAGGAAACCGTCACGGTCGACGTGCAGGAAATGACCACGGCGCCCGGGGATGTATTCCTGCTGTGCTCCGATGGCCTCACCGACATGGTGAGCGACAAAGAGATTCGTGGCACGCTGGAACGGTCTGGCGGGCAGCTCGAGCGTGCCGCGCGCGCTCTCATTGAGCTCGCGAACGAGGGCGGTGGCAAAGACAATATTTCGGTTGTGCTGGCCAGACCACTCGCGGCGGGGCGCGGGGGCTTGTCGGCACGCCTCCAGGCCTTGTGGCCGCGCAACGGCGGATAGGATTACGCACCCATGGGCAAACTCGTACTCAGCCTGAACGGCGAATTTCAGGGCGAATTCCAACTCAACAAGGAGCGGATGACCGTTGGCCGGAAAACCGGCAACGACATTCGTATTGACAACCTTGCGGTGAGCGGGCGACACGCACTGATTATCACCATCCTCGACGACTCTTTTCTCGAAGACCTCGGCAGCACCAACGGGACCTACGTCAACGGCAGGCTCATCAAGAAGCACGCATTGCGTGACGGAGACGTCATCGGCGTTGGCAAGCATGAGCTGAAGTACATCAACGAGCACGCCAGTGCCGACGATGAGGACTTCGAGAAAACCATGGTCATCCGACCAAGCTCTGCGGGCGCCGCCGTGGCGGCGGCGAAGGGCGCAGGTCTCTCGACCACCACTTCCTCGCTCACGAGCCCGCCCCGTGGGATGCCGCTCGGGCGGCTGCAGGTGTTGAACGGGCCAGTGGCCGGTCGGGAGCTCGAGCTGACGAAAGCCCTTATCACGCTGGGCAAACCGGGCGTGCAGGTTGCGGTCATCTCACGCCGCCCGCAAGGCTACTATCTCACGCACGTCGAAGGTGACGGTCATCTCTACCAGTTCCCCATCGTGAACGGCTCAGCGATAGGCGCGCAGACCTATGCGCTCAAGCACGGTGATATCGTAGAACTGGCGGGCATCAAGATGGCGTTCGTGGCCGACCAGTAACCGGCCACATCCGCCCCGCTTCAGAACCCCGCCGGGTGGGAGCCATCCCAGTCCGCAGGGGGTGGCTGGCGCCTAAACTCGGCAATCCGCTGCAAGTACGCGGCAACCGATCCGGCAAGCCGAGGGTCCTTGCGCAGATTCAAAAAATTTATCTCCGCCGCGTCCCAGTCGCGGGCGCGATAAAGACGCAGCGCTTCCCTGAGCAACCGCAGCTCACTGCGCAATGACGGTTCCGCAGCCTCACGCAGTCCGTGGGGTGTATGCACGCCCACGACCGCTTTCACGCCCTCCCCGAGGCGTAGTCGGTCCAGCTCCTGCCACGCGTAATCGGGATTGGCCTCACGTATGGCGTCCGTCGCGATGATGTCCACCCCATAGCGTGGCGCCAGACCTGCAAACGCGATGGCCCATTCCACAGCCAGGCCTTCCGCCGCGTAATCACGCCGCACATCTGTGCCGAGATGTCCAATGAGACACGAACCCGATGCGAGGCCGCAGACGACACTCACGCCGGCCCAGCCGTGCGCCGCGCAACGCTCGAGCAACACCCCTTGCTTGGCACGAATACTCTCGGCAGCCCGCAGCGCATGCGTGGCATGGGCAGGGTCTTCGTGCGGGGCCCCCCAGAACGCGATGAATCCCCGCGGAAGATAGCGATCGAAAGTGCCGCCCTGTTCATGGACGACGGAAACCAGCGGGGCAAGACAGGTGGCGAGCATGTCACCGAGTTCCGGTGCATCATCAGGCCATGCGCCACCGGCCGCGGGGACCAGCAGGACCCTCAGCACGCTCGCCTGCCGTTGCGCGGGTTTGAGCACCGATTCAACCGGTCGCCCCTCCAGTGCACGCAAGGCTGGCGGGGTGAGATGGGTGCCCATCAGGGCGCGCCATCGCCGTGGTTCGGCCTCCTCCACCCAGTGCCGCCATGCCCCGGTCATTCCCGCCGCAAGCGGGATAAGGAGCAGCCCAGAAGCAAGGGGGAGGACGAAGTGGGCCAAACGCCAAACCATGAGATTGACGCCCGCGTAGACCATGAAGAGGCCAGCCGTTGCAAACCAGCGCAGGGGGGCCCGCGCCAGAAAGCTCGTGGCCCCCGCCAGCAGCGCAACGAGGGCCAGCAAACAGACCTCGGCGCCTGCAGTGTATGCCGGCGCCTGGAGCAACACGCCGTCCAGAATGCCGGCAAGCAGGTTGGCGTGGACCTCGACCCCGGGGTACGCCAGGCCCAAGGGGCTCGCGCGTAAATCCAGAAGGCCTGGCGCGCTCGTGCCGACGATGACGATGCGGCCGGCAAGGGCGGCTGGGTCGACACTTCTTGCGAGGACATCGGCCGCTGAAATGTAGTTGAAACTTCCGCGCCCGCCGCGGTAAGGGACGAGAGCCTGTCCGTGAATATCGACCGGAACCCGCAAGCTACCGAGGGACAGCCACTCGAGTGCAGGGTAACTGCGTCCGGACCAGAATCCAGGGGCAAAGCCAGGCATGATGCGTGACTCA
>JBIKOF010000381.1:0-2951 GCA_044358205.1 Gammaproteobacteria bacterium
TGCTGCCGTGGTCCGTTCAGGCCGATGGCCCTTTCCCTATTCCCAGTGGGACTTTCGTCACTTCTGGCAGCGCAAACCTGCCGCAGGTCAGTGGTCAAACCATGACCGTTACGCAACATAGCGCGCGGGCCACGCTCAACTGGGAAAGCTTCAATATCGACTCAGGTCACGCGGTCGATTTCCGGCAGCCCGATAGCGAGGCCATCGCGCTGAATCTAATCCATCAGCAGGATCCCTCACGGATTCGCGGCCGACTGACGGCCAATGGCGAAGTCTGGCTCATCAATCGCAACGGCATCCTGTTTGGGCAGGGCGCTGAAGTAAATGTGCGCGGCCTGATTGCCTCCTCGCTCGCCCCCACGGATGACGCCCTCCGCAACGGCATCGCGCCATCCAATGCGCTGGTGACGGGTGCCCCCGCCTTTGCTGGCGAACGCGGTGGTTCAGGAGAGGCACTGTCCGGGGCCGTCACCGTTGAGGCGGGCGCAAATCTGGGGACTAACGGCGAGGGCGGGCGGCTGATGCTCTTTGGCCCGGAGGTTCGCAACGAGGGCAACCTGCGTGCGCCAGATGGCCAGGTGGTGCTAGCCGCTGGCAGTGAAATCCACATCCGTCAGCCGGGTGAGGCCGAGGGCAGTGGACTCATCGTCGAAGTGGGGCAGGGCGGTACTGTCACCAACGGCAGCAGCGCCAACCATAATGAAACCCGACCCGAAGCGCTGCTTGGCCAGATCGTCGCCGAGCGTGGTACGGCAACCTTGGTGGGGCTTTCCGTCAACCAGCAGGGGCGTGTAAGCGCGGGCACTGCCGTGCGTCAGGGCGGCAAGGTGCGCTTGCTGGCACGAGAGGTTCAGGCGATTACCGGAACCCCCACGCTGCTTCCCACGCAGGGCGGGGACCTCGTCCTGGGCGAACGCAGTGTTACCGAAGCCAACCCTGATCTGTCGGATGATTCGCTTGCCGTGGATGCAAGCCCTGTGTTCAAGGGCAGTGTGGAGATGGTCGGCCGAAATGTGGTGCTCGATCGCAACAGCGCCGTTGAGGCGCGCGGCGGTGAGGTGAGCATCACCGCCAACGACACCGGAGACGCGTTAGTCCCGGTGATTGATACGCCCACGCCTTCCCAGAGTCGGATCGTCATGCGCAGCGGCAGTCGCATCGATGTGTCCGGTGTGGCCGCGCAAGCGCAGGCCGATCGTAACTTCCTGACCGTGAAGATTCAGGGCGCGGAGCTGAAGGACCGACCTCAGCAGCGCGATGGCACGCTCCGGGGCAAAACGGTCACGGTGGACCTGCGTAAATCAGGCACGCTCGCGGATGGCACGCCCTGGATTGGCACCCCGCTCGCGGATCTGCGCGAAGTTGCCGCGGCCGGCCTCACGCGCAGTAACGCCGAGCGCAACAGCGTAGGCGGAACCGTGGAGCTTGCGGCGCAGGGCGGCATTGTGATGGAACAGGGTTCCATCCTCGATGTGTCGGGCGGCATGGTGGCGCATCCCGAGAGCACCCGCCAAGCCTCGTTCCTGATGACGCGCGGGCGCGTGGTTGGCATTGCCGATGCCGATCCCACCGTAGCCTACGACGCGGTGTTCGGACAGTACGATCTGGATTATCGCAAGTGGGGCCAGAGAGATTCCTGGTCTCTTTTCAACGGCGCCGACACCGCCGCCTATCTCGAAGGCAAGGACGCCGGCACGCTCAGCTTCGTGGCACCGAATCTCCAACTCGATGGACAGCTGCGGGGCAGTGCGACGCCCGGGCTTTATCAACGTGGGGCCACGGACCTCGCACTGGCCAATAGCCTTCAGCGGCCTTTCGATGAGTTGCCGCGCCGGGGCACGCTGCGCTTCGGTGCGGAATATCCCTTCACCGAAATCGACCCCATGTTGATCACGCCGGATGTGGCGCTGGTTGCGGGCGAAGTTCGAGACATTCCCGCCGACTTCGATCCGATCTCCGACCCGTTCCCTGTACTTAGAGGGCTCACGCTCGATACAGGTCTGTTCGGGACAGGTGGATTCGGGAACCTCACGTTGTTCGGTGCTGGGCGAGTGAGTCTGGCAGCGGACGCCACGCTGGATCTGGGGCCCTCGGGCAGTTTGCGCATAGAAGCCGGTGATGTGCTGATCGCCGGGAAGATCCTGTCGACCGGCGGCAATGTATCCATCGTGGGTCGCGATACGTCGGGACCTTCGGGCGTCACCGCTCCCACAGGAAGCGTGACGCTAGCGCCAGGGGCGTTGATCGACGTCAGTGGTGGCTGGACTAACGACTCGCTGACCCTAAACCCGGAGTTGCCCGGAGGCGATAAGCCCCGCCTGCCAGACGCGGGCAGCATCAGTCTCCTTGCGCAAGCGACAGGACCCGGTCTCGGTGGGCTTGCGCTGGCATCCGGCAGTGTGCTCCGGGCAGATGGTGGCGCCGCCCTCGATATCCGGGGTGCCGTCACAGCAGGTCGTGGAGGTGAGATCAGTCTGTCGGTGCGGGCCGATCCGTTTCAGCAATTTTTCCCAGTGCCACTCGACCTTGGCGGGGAATTATCGGCCTATGGTCTTGAAAGCGGGGGACGTCTGGCCCTTTCGGCCTATGGGTTCTGTCTCGGTTCTTCGTGCGGCGCCCCTGAACCTGCGCGTGTCGATATCGCCCCGGAATTTTTCAGGGCGGGTGGTTTTAGCGCTTTCGACCTGGTTGCCACTGGTGGCGCCGTGGGCGTCGTCGAGGGTACGTCTCTGCGGCTGCAACAGGACAACCGCGTGCTGCAGGCGGATTTTCGCGAGCGGGAAAGCGGGAGCGATCTGCGGGATTTCTCCAGTATCACGACGCTCGCGGACTTCGAGCGCCGCCCAGTCAACCTCTCGATAGCCGTCAAAGCGCGTAACGCGCTCAATCAGTTCAACGATTCCCAGCTGCAGCAGGCCGGAGCATTGACGCTCGGCACGGGCAGCACCATT
>JBIKOF010000022.1:0-10211 GCA_044358205.1 Gammaproteobacteria bacterium
TTTGATGTTGTGGGGCTCGCGTGGGGCCCGGCCCGCCTCCTCTATCTGGAATCCTTTCCCCACCTGCGCACGCTAACCCATCGCGAAGCCGAATGCTGGTCACCTGGACGAACGTTGTGGGGGGTCGTTAACAGATTCGGCGGTTGTCAGACGCCTATTGCGTTTTTCAGACTGCACCCGAGAGCAGCGGGGTCGCTGCGGCCAGCTCATCGATGAGGCCGCGCTGGAACTGGCATTGCCGGGCGCCGGGCTGCCAGGCTTCGAACATTTCGCGCGTCGGATCGACCACATCGCTCGCATGCCCCGAAAGCGCTTCCATCACGGCCACTCCGCAGAACGGAACTACGGCTTCGGAATAACCCCCTTCGTGCACCAGCGTAAGACGCCCATCGCACAGCGCTGCGGCCGCGGTCATCAATCTCCGCGTCATCTCGCGATAGGTCTCGGGTGTTGCCAGCATGCGCGCCAGCGGATCGGCCGCGTTTGCGTCCAGGCCCGATGACACCACGATGAGCTGGGGCTGAAAGCGCGCCAGTGCCGGCACGACGATGCGATCAATTGCGTAGATATAGGCGTCGTGCCCACTGCCTGGAAGCAGCGGAATATTGATGTTGTAGCCAAGGCCTCTCTCGCGACCCCGATCTTCGGCCCCGCCATATCCCGGGGGGAAACAGCCTTCCTGGTGCAGAGAAATGAACAGCACGTCATCCCGCGATTCAAAAATGGTCTGGGTTCCGTTGCCGTGGTGGACATCCCAGTCAACCACCGCCACGCGCTCCAGCCCATGTGCAGCAATGGCTGCCTCCACCGCGATGGCCACGTTCGCGAGCAAACAGAACCCCATCGCACGGTCGGGCAAACAGTGATGCCCACCAGGGCGCGATAGCGCATAGGCGTTCTGCCAGCGCCCGCTCATTACGCCGTCCACGGCTTCGATAGCCAGACCAGCGGAGCGCTTGGCGATTTCATAGCTGCCGGGGCCGAAGGGCGCCACCAGACCGAGTTCCCCGCCCCCGGCGTCAGAAAGCTTTTTGAAAGCATCCAGATAAGCGCGGGGATGAACGCGCATCAAATCTTCTTCGCTCGCAATCCGGGCCGCGCCGAACTCGAGCACAGACGCCAGCGATGAAACCTGCAGCAAGGACAGGATGCGACGCTTCGATTCCGGGGAATCCGCAAGGCCCGCACCCGCAGGAGGCTGAACCCAACGTCCCACGGGGAGAAAAAGAGAAAAGAGCCCGGCGGTACCGTGCCAAAGACAATGCTCGTCGTGCAAAAAGGCTGTGCGTTTCATGCGCTCTCCGATGCCGTGGTCCGTCGCTCTGTGAGTAACAGTTACCTCAACATTTCGTCATCGGCAACAGGTGTAGCGGATCCCGGACCATCTGGCGGATCGTTGGCCTGACGCCGCGCGACTTCAGAACCCGATTCGCCGGTATCTAGGCAGACGCAGCAGATCCGTCAGGGCAAAGGGCCTTCGGCGGCACTGCCCTTTTCTACGAACACGGGATCAAAGGAATCTTTTGCCCCCGACTCTAGAGGGGTACTTCCCATGTGTAAGCGCCCGGCATGTGGCCTTAGACCCGAGGCTGCCGTCCAAAAGGCAAAGTCGTTGAGTCGGGACCGCTCCACCGTCGCGATGAGTGCGGCTGCCAGAAATGGCAGTGACTGCAGGGCGAGCACCAGCGCGAAGAGCCAGAGCTCGACTACGGCTTCATGATTTCTTAACGCGACCAGCAGTGCTCCGGCGAGCAGAGCCACTCCAATGATGGATTCCCAGAATGCCGGGAAGGACAGGGTGCGGCGCGAATTACCACCCTTAGCCGTAACTACGAATGGCAGACTGTCCCCCACGAGGCTGGCACCCACCGCGCGCGCAATGGTCCATTGCAGGGACATTGCTGCGGTCAGGGCGCTCAGAAGTTCTAGTCCCGAGACTGTGATCTTGCGCCGGTAAAGAATCAGGAAGTGCGCCATGGTCACGGCGAAGCTGGCCACGATGGGCACAGTCATCACCTTCTCAGGCACCAGGATGCCAACGAGCGCCACGAACGGAACCAGCAGCAGGTTACCCAGCGCGACGAGCACGCCAAGACTCTCGGCGCCCAGCCACGCCAGCCAACCAGCCAGGAAAACCCGCTTCTGTTCGAGCGTGAGTGTGCTGCGGCCCGGAAGAAATTTTCGCCAGTGCTTGCGGGCTATCTGAAGACCGCCATAGGCCCATCGGTGACGTTGGCGTTTGAAGGCAAGGAAGGTGTCGGGCAGAAGACCGTGGCCGTAGCGTCGGGTCGTGTAATGCGCGGCCCAGCCCCGCTCGAGCACGGAGAGCCCGAGGTCCGTGTCCTCGCAGATGGTGTCGCTTGCCCAGCCACCGGCGTCCTCCAGGGCCGCTCTGCGAATGAGGCAAAGGGTACCGTGAACCACAACGCCGTTGGCTTCGTTTCGATGCACCATACCGATGTCGAAGAAGCCCGCGTACTCGCGGTTCATCGCGTGATGGAGCAGAGACCGCGAACTGTCGCGATGGTCCTGCGGTGCTTGCACGATGGCGACCAGAGGGTCATCAAACGCAGGGACCAGATCCCGTAACCAGTCCGGATGAACTGCGTAGTCCGCGTCGAGAACGGCGATGATGCCGGCTTCTGGCGAGGTATGCGCCAAAGCAAGCCGGAGCGCCCCGGCCTTGTAGCCAGTGAGTGCGTCTTCGCGGACAAAACGGAATCGCGGCCCCAGCGTCTGACAATGCGCCTCGATGGGCTGCCACATCGCCGGATCTGGCGTGTTGTTCACGACAATGACGCACTCGAAATCTGGATAGTCGAGGCGCGCCACTGCATCCAGCGTCTGGATCACCATCGCAGGCTGCTCGCGGCAGGCCGGGATGTGGATGGAGACCCGGGGTAAAGGCCCTGCTGCGCGGAGCGGTGCATCGATCAAGCGCGGGGGTCGGCGTCCTAGCACCAGTGCCGCGATCTCTTCCACGCGATAAAGCGAGATGACGACAAGCGGGACGAGGAACACCACTCCCAGTGCGAAAGCGAGCCCAGTACCCGCTTCGAAGTAGTGCTCGCGCCAGAACGCAAGCAGGCAGGCGCCCCAAACACCAACGCCCTGCGCTGCCACGGCCAACAGCAGGGTTTGAGGGAGCGTCGCGCGCCGGTTCCGCAGCAGCGGGAGGGTCAGGAATACCCCCAGGCTCAGGGCCGCGGTAGCGAGTGTTCGATAGCCCGGATAGTGAAGCGTGCCCGACCAGTCGAATTTGGCGACACGGTCTGTGTTCCAGGCGCCCCAGTACGCCCCAACGCTCCCTTCGGCGGTCTTCCAAGGCTGGTCATAAGCTTCGATCAGGTTGTACTCCAACCCCCGACGCTCGGCCGTCGCCACGAATTCCCTCAGCACCTGAGCTTGCGCCAACGGGCCGGGCACCGCACCCCGCCGATTGTGTCCGGCGCTCGGCCACCCGAATTCTGCGATCACGATTCGTTTCTCGGGGTAGGCCCGGTGCAGAACTTCGTAGTTGCGCAGCGCCTGTTTCACCGCCTGCTCTGCAGGCACACCTTCCCAGTAGGGCAAGATGTGGGCCGCGATGAAGTCCACCTCCTCCACCAGCTCCGGATGTTCCAGCCATACGCCCCACACTTCTCCCGTCGTGACGGGCTGTCGGGTAGCCCGACGAACCTGGCGAATCTTGCGGATGAGCTGGGCGACGGTCTGTTCCGAGCGGTAGAGCGTTTCGTTGCCAACCACGATGCTCGCGACATTGGTCGCGGTTTTTGCGAGCTTCACCACTGCGGCCAGCTCTTGGGCGTTCCGGTCTTCATCGCGACCAATCCAGGCGCCGATCGACGTTTCGAGGCCAAACTCTGCGGCGATGCCAGGGATCTGCTCAGCGCCCCCGGTGGAGGCGTAGGTGCGAACGGCGTGGGTGGTGCCGCGCAGGGCGGTGAGATCGGCGCGGATCTGTGCGGCGGCGGTCGGGGCGTCCGCCCCGGGACCGGCGGAGCCATCAAAGGGGGTGTAGGAAACGCTCTGGAGCGTGCCCCGAAAGGCCGGCGCTTCCACCACGGGCTCGGCGGCGAACCAAGCCCCCCCGTGCACGCATACCACCAGCGCACACACCATGGCCGTCACTCGCATCCAGACCTCTCTTTCGCGCTCAATTTCGAATTGGCCGGGTCGCTATTCGCGGCACCGCAGCATCATCTTTGGGAGGAGTTTGTTGCACTGCACCGATGAATGCAAACTGAATGCCGGAACCCTTTGGAGGCGCTTCGGGTTACCGTTGTGAGCCAGACCGGGCGGCTTGAGGAATCACGGGAGGAAAGGTGCAGAAATTTCTGAACTGCTTCGTAATCACGGCCCTTGTGATCGCCGCCGCCTGGGCTTGGCGCGGCCAATCCGTGCCCATGCCGCCGGCCCCGCTCTCGGATACGGAAAAGCTCTACTGCCTGTCCTATGCACCCTTCCGGGATGACCAAAGTCCATTCGTGCCGGGCCTGCGGATTCCGGCCGCGCAGATTGAGGAGGATCTGGCCGCGCTCGCAAAAGTGACGGATTGCGTTCGCATCTATGCGGTGGATATGGGACTCGAGCATGTGCCGGCAATCGCCGCCCGGCATGGCTTGAAAGTGCTGCTGGGGATCTGGATCTCCGGGACACCGCGGGACAACCGGGCCCAGATCAAGGCGGGAGTGGCTCTGGCAAACCAGTACCGCGATACCGTGCGGGCGGTGATCGTGGGCAATGAGGTTCTCCTGCGGCGGGATCTGCCGGCGGATGCGCTGGAAGATTTGATTAAGGATGTCCGAGCTCAGGTCCCGGTGCCGGTGACCTATGCCGACGTCTGGGAGTTCTGGCTGCAGAACCGCGAGCTCGCGCGCGCGGTCGACTTTGTCACCGTGCATATCTTGCCGTACTGGGAAGACAGGCCGGTGCGCGCGGAGGACGCCGCCGACCACATCACCCGCGTGCGCGCCCACGTCGCCGATGTGTTCGCGGACAAGGAAATCATCATTGGGGAAGCGGGTTGGCCGAGTGCCGGACGGATGCGCGAAGGTGCCTTGCCCTCCCCGGTGAATCAGGCGCGGGTCATCCACGAACTGGCGGCCGCGGCGAAGGCCGGCCGGTTTCGGGTGAACTTGATCGAGGCCTTCGATCAGCCGTGGAAGCGGCAGCTCGAGGGCACAGTCGGTGGCGCTTGGGGAGTTCTGCCCGACAACAGGCAAAGTCCCAGAGTGGCGTGGGGACGCGCGGTCTCCAATGCGCCCTGGTGGCCATGGGCTGCGCTTGGGGGACTCCTGTTTGGTACCGCAATTTTTGGACTTGCCGAGCACGCCCGCAGACGCGCCAAGCGCGAGGCTTTCGATGCACGCGCGCTCCTGCGGCTTACCGTGCTTGCCAGCGTCGCAGGCGCACTCTCCGGGACGGTGATTGAGGCATTACTGCTCGAGGCCCATGGCGTGGGGGGCTGGGTGCGATCGATGGCACTCACCGGGGTAGCTCTACTGGCGCCGCTTGCCGCGGCCAGCGCATTGGGTGCGGGGCAGCCACTGCCTGAACTCACCGCCGTGCTCGGGCCCCGCGTCCGTCGGGTGGAAGCGCCGCTGCCACGCCTGCTGGGTTGGCTTGTCATTGGGGTGGCATTGCTGGCGGGCGAGTCCGCACTGGGCCTCTGCTTCAACCCGCGCTATCTCGATTTTCCGTGGGCCACGCTGACCATGGCCAGCGTCTCGCTTGCGCTGTTGCCGGGCGGGTCTGCTTCTGCCCGCGCGTTGGTGTCGGAGCGGCTGTTCGGGCTGTTGTGCCTGGGCAGCGCTGCAAGGATCGTGGTCAATGAAACCTTGGCGAACTGGCAAGCCATGTGGCTGGCCGCAAGTCTCGTGCTGCTGGGGCTTACTCTTTCTCGGGTACTCCCCGGGCAAAGCCGAGCAGCAGCAGAATGACGGCACACGCCGATGATGAGGTGTTGTAGAGAATCAGCCCACTGGTCGCGCTGATGAAACCCAAGGCACAGAGTGTGATTGCAGGACGCATGAGATTGAGCAGGGCGGCCGCAAGCGCTAAGCCGCCGAACACCGAATAGTGTGCAAAAACCTGAGCGATGCGCCTTATTGCACAGAGCGAGGTCGCGCCTGTCACACCGCACGCCCGCCCAATCTCGTCTGGCTCGATCAGCCGATGGCGCAAAGCCAAAGCGACCGCCAGTGCCGTGAGCACCCCGAAGATCAATCCCAGCGCTTGCGCGCCAGTGGGACGGAAAATCATCCGATTGCTCAAATCGGCATAGGCCGCCGCGCGTTGAGGGCTAGCCAGCCGCGCGTCACACGGTATGCCGCCCACAGGCCGAGGGCCGCCAGGCCCACTACCCACAGCGCGAGTCCGACCAGCACGATGGCAAGCAGCGCGGACATCAGTCCCACCACGATTGACCACAGCAGCGCAAACCAGAAAGTCCGAATCTGCCAGCCGAAGTGCGAATCCAGCCAGGTGCCGCGCACCTCGCTGCGTTTCACGTAGTTGATGATGACCGCGATGATGGAAGGCCACCCGAAGAGAAAGCTGCCGATGACGGTGGCAGCCCCGAATGCCCCGAGGATCAGGCTGATCGCGTGTAGCGCATAGACCAGCTTCGCCGTCCGCACGAGCGACTCATCTGCGGCAGGATAAAAGGAAATTTCGATATCCATGGGCCCTCTTGGCGGTGTTCACGCAGCGGCCGCACGGGGCCGATGGTCAGGCAAGAATGAACGCCGGATCGAGCGGCGGCAAGCCGAGCAGCATCCGGCCTGCCGATTCATATTGAGTTCCGGCAATCGCGAAGTGCTGGGTGGCCGCATGACGACACTGGAGCCCACCCCCACCTTGGACTGCGCCAGTTCGATGACTCTGTCCCCTGCGCCCTGCGCGATGCCCACCGCAATGAAACCCACCTGCATCACGCCGGTGGCATAGGCCGGATATTGGTATAGGGCACCGCCGTAGTGGCGGCTTGCAGGCTTCATCCCCGGACCAAACAACCAAGTGTAACTTTCGCTCACGTAGGCCTCGCTGAGCACCACGTCATGGCTGCCCGTACCTGCAAGCCCCGATACATCCCAGGTTTCCTCGATGCGCAGGGCATCAATCGGGAAATAGCAGGCGCGAATTTCTGGCATTCCCTGCGCGCCCTCCACTGGCTTCCCATCCTCATGGACCACGCAGAGCACGAAATACCAGTTGCAATGGGTGCTGCCACTTGCATAGGACCAGCGCCCGCTCACCCGATAGCCTCCAGCGACGCGCTCGGCGCGGCCGCGTGTCCCATCCTGCAGGACTTCAGGGTAGACGAAGTTCAGCCCTCAGTGAGCGGCATCCCCATCAACTGTCGGTAATGTTCCCAGAAGCCAATGATTGCCGATTCCGTCGTGAGATGAGGAGTATCCTCGATACGCCCGCCACCCATGGCAATGTAGGACGCTTTCTCCGCATCCTGACGGATGGCGCGCTGGACGATTTCCACCGCCTCGCCGTCCTCCATGGAGATGAAACCGGCAGGCCCGATGAGATTGGCCTGCTTCAGGCGAATCGCGGTCATGGCATCGTTGTCGTCGGCATACCCAAAGTGAGTCCAGACAAGTTCAAACGCATCCGGACCGTGGGTGACGATTTGGCGCACGGCAAGGGTGTTGGCAATCTGCTGCAAAACCAGATTTGGAAACACGGACAGGATGACGAGGGTAATTCCATCTGTGAATTCGGGAACACCTGAGAGCAGGGAAGGGTCGGCGAGCTTGAAAGTGGTATCGAAGCTACGAACATCGCGATAGATCTCCTGATCCACATCGGTCCGTGACGTCGCCGCCTTGGCGTAGAGCATGGTGTGGCGATGTCGAGGATCCAGCAGCGTCGCCCCGGTTTGCGAGGCACGATAGAGACCGAAGGTGTTGTGGAACAGGTGCAGCAGACTCGCGTGATAGGGGTCTCGCGTATTTTCAGCGTAGAGCTTCCAGTTCCCGCGCATGTACTGGCGTTGGTCACCCAGCACGACGAGCGGTTTGTGGCAGAGGCGGGCAATGCTTGCACAGACCATCTCACCCAGATACTCGGTCAGCGGCTCTACGTTCGAATCGAACGAGGCGAAGATGAGGCCGTGCAGTCGCTCGACGCGCAGCTTTTCCAGATTGTGTTCCTTCAGATCGAAGTCCGCCGGCATGCCCCCCTGTCCGGCGACGCCGCCCCGCAGCGGAACCCCCAGCAGACGTCCGGATAGATCGAAATTCCACTGGTGATAGACGCACTGAAGGCGCTTGGCGTTGCCACGCGGGACCCTGCACACGAGCGCCCCGCGGTGGGCGCAACGGTTACGCAGTACATGGACCTCTCCTTCCCGGTCGCGGGTGACGATGACGGGAATCTCGCCGATCGCCGTGCTCTTGAAGTCTCCCGGCTCGGGTATCTCTGCCTCCAGCGCGACGAAACTCCACGTGGGTCCGCGGAAGAGCCTTTCCTGTTCGGCCGCGTAGCAGGCGGGATCGGTGAACACACCATAGGGGACGGCACAGCCCGTTTCGACACGAGGCCAGACAGGCAGCCCTGATACACCCGGGTTTGCGGAACTCGCGCTCATAATGGCGTTACCAGCAGGCTGTCGATGCGATTTGTATCGAAGGTCACGATTTTTTCCTTGAACAGGAGACGTCCGCCTTCGACCACCATGAGGTCGTCGTAGCGACCGGTGCTGAACACTTCGCTGGCCCCATTCGTACGGGTACGAAAAACGACATAGTTGCTGCGCACGCGCACGCGATCCGCCGCAAGTTCGCGAACGGCTGCGCTGCAGACAAGGTGACGATACTGATGTGCTTCGAAAATATTCGCGTGGCGCAGGGACACCACCCTATCAATGAGCATGCCGCGCGAATCGCACCGGATGGTCGCCAGCGGCAGACCGCGCGCAGCGTTCTCCAGTGCAATCACCCGGTAGTCGCAACGCTCGGTAAAGAGCCCAGGCCATTCTTCGAGGGCATCATCGTCAATCGCCCTCACATACTCGGTTTGCAGCGCATCTATTTCGTGCTGCAGTGCATAAGCCGGAAGTTCGAGCAGATTCACGCGCGGCATCCCCGGCGCGACGGACGACGGTCTTGCATGGCGAGACCCCTTCGGTTGAGGGTCCCCACTATCGTGGTTGGAAGCCCCCTCAGGCAAGTCGGACAATGGCGTGATCGGATAGAACCCTGGCGTCGGGTGCGAGCGCCACTGACCGCGTGCCCGCCTAGCCTGAGCACCCAAGCAAGGGGACTTCATGGCAAAGATAGCGCGCGAACATAGATGGGCCTGGATGCCTGATGCAGGGGCATTGCGAGCGTGACCGCCGTGCAACCGAGGAATACTCTGAGCAAGATGCAAAGCCGAAGACGTAACCTTGTCCACGCACACACCTATGCGCTGGACGGCGCCTGGCGACCAATTCTGAAGGATCTGGGTGTCTCGGCTGCGAACGTGCTGCGCAGAGCCGGGCTGCCAGAAGATCTGCTCGCTCAGCAGGGCGGACGCCTGACGCCCACCGATTTTTACCGTTTTTGGGAGTCGCTGGCGTACGAGGTCGATGACCCGGTCTTTCCCCTGCGCCTGTGTCGCACCCTTCGCAGCGAATCGTTCTCCCCGCCCATTTTCGCAGCCCTCTGCAGCCCCGATCTTGTGGTGGCCGCAGAGCGTATCGCCCTATACAAGGCACTTGTCGCGCCGATGCGTCTGGAAGTTCAACAAGCGCAGTCCAGGCTCAGCCTCGAACTGCTATGGTTGGACACAGACCTGCCACCACCGGCATCACTGGTGATCGCGGAACTGATGTTCTTCGTGTCGCTAGCGCGCACCGGGACCCGCGAAACGGTCACGCCGCTCTGCGTCGAGACTGCCGTTGTCCCGCCACGAGAACCCGCCTACCGGCAATTTCTGGGGGTGGAGATCACCCGCGGTAAACGGCATCGTGTGGTATTTTCGCTCGCGGATGCCCGACGTCCTTTCCTGACCTCGAACGACGCCCTGTGGTCCGCGTTCGAACCGGAGCTTCGCACGCGTCTAGCGCAGCTCGATGCAGCTGTAACGCTGACGCAACGGGTGCGCGCCGTGCTGCTCGAAGCCCTGCCCAGTGGCCAGCTTGCGATGGAACTGGTGGCCCGCAAACTGGCCATCAGCAAACGCACCCTGCAGCGTCACCTGGAAGCCGAGGG
>JBIKOF010000382.1:0-2950 GCA_044358205.1 Gammaproteobacteria bacterium
GGGCCTGCATCATCCACCAAGTGCCATTGAGGTTGGTGTTAACGACTGCATTCCAGCCGCGTTCGGAAAAATCGAGCGCGGCCTGGGGGAACTGGCCGCCGGCGCTGTTGATCAGGAGGTCGATGCGTCCGTAGCGGTTCCACAATGTTTCGGTTGCCCGCTCGACCGCTGTCTTCTCCCGAATGTCCAAGGGTTCGAAATCGGCATCCAAATCGGCAGCCCGCATGGCCTCGACCACAGCCACGAGCTTGTCCTCGTTGCGGCCACAGACGATGACCGCGGCGCCCAGACGCGCGGCGAGCCACGCGGTGGCCCGCCCCATACCGCTTCCGCCGCCGGAGATGAGGACCACCTTGTCACGCAGCAGGTCGGGCGCGAAGGCGGTCGGGTGGACCGCGAGTTCCTCGTTACCCGCCGGAATGTCGAAACTGTCGTCGGCCACGGATCAGCGCTTTCCGAGCAGTTCCCGGCTGATGATCATCTTGCGCACCTCGGTGGTGCCGGCACCAATCTCGAGCAGCTTGATGGATCGATACAGGCGGTTGATTTCGGTGTCCCACATGTAGCCGGCGCCGCCGAAAATCTGCAGTGCCTCATTCAGCACCTGATTGAGCGCGTTGGCGGTGTACATGAGCGAGGCTGCGGTCTGCGCGTGAATCATGCCGCGCCCGCCTGCCCCCACTTCCAGGTCGTTTGCCTCTGCAAGCACGCCGTAGCACAGGGCGCGCATGCTCTCCACCCAGACATACATGTCGGCGATCTTCGACTGGATCATCTGGAACTCGGCCAACGGCTTACCAAACTGTTCGCGCGTGCGGGCGTACTCGATGGAGATTTCGAGGGCCCGTTCGGCAATGCCGACACAAATCGGCGAGATGACTGCGCGTTCAAGGTCGAGCCCGCTCATGACCACGGCCACGCCTTCATTTTCACGCCCCACCAGGTTCTCCACCGGCACCTTGCAGTTGTCGAAGACCAGCTCGCCGGTCTGGCTGCCGCGGAAACCCATCTTGATGAGCTTCTGTGCCACGCGGAAACCGGGGAAGTCCTTTTGAACGATGAAGGCAGAGATGCCATGAGCCCCGCGCTCAGGTGCGGTCTTGGCGTACACCAGCAGCGTGTCGGCGATCGGCCCGTTGGTGATGTAGATCTTGCTGCCGTTGAGAATGTAGTAGCCGCCCTCGCGACGCGCCGTGGTGCGCATGGAACCCAGCGCATCGGACCCCGCGCCGGGCTCGGTAAGTCCTAGCGCGCCAACCGCCTTGCCCGAGCACAGATCGGGCAGATACTTGCGCCGGAGATCATCGTTGGCGTTGCGATAGATGTTGTTGAGGCAGAGATTCTCATGCGCGATCCAGGACAGGCTCAGCGCATAGTTCCAACGTGCCATGGCGTGGCACACGAGTCCGCTGGTGAAGAAATCGAGGCCGGTGCCGCCGAATTCTTCGGAGACGGTGATTCCGCAGTAGCCCTGTGCGCCGATTTTTTCGAACACTCCATCGGGCCACCATTCCTCGTTGTCCATGCGCTGCGCGAGCGGATAAAGCTCGCTGCGACAGAATTTGTTCGCCTCATCGAAGATCGTCTGCTGGTCGGGCGAGAGCTTGAAGGCGTGGGTCGGGGTCGCGGAATCGGTCGCGAGGCGGGAAGGCTGGTTCATCGCAATCTCCAGGGCTGGCGGGACTTGGACATTCCACGGATGCAGGCAAACCCGGGGCCCGCTGTGGACCGCCGGACCTTAGCGAATGGGTCAGGGATTGTCCAACCTGCGCGCCCGCAGCTCGACCGGGATCCCCGTCATGTGCGCTTGCCCGGAAAGCGGGTCGAAACTGCCCGGTCCGGTGGGCAGTAGCTGGTTGCAGTTCACACCCGGATGCGCGCTCGCCACCCGCATGCCGGAGGTCTGCGCCTGTCCCCAGCCGTGGGTCATGGCAACCACTCCGGGCAGCAGATCCGCATCCAGGGTCAGGCGCACGACAATTTCCCCTGCCGGGCTCACCAAGCTTGCCTCGGCATCCTCGGCAAGGCCCAGTCGTGCCGCATCCTCGGGATGCACGTGCAAAGGATTATCCTGATGACTGCGTGTACGCAGCCGCGGCAGGTTCGAGTACCAGCTGTTCATCATCCGTGCTTCGCGGAGACTGATGAGCTTGAGGCTCCTCGGGGTCTCCTCTGCAAGCTCGTCGAATTGGGACTCGAGGGTATCGAAGCGCGTGGCGAAGGCGGAGGGACAGCAGTCCACCCGGTGGTCTTCGGTCTGGATGTGGTCGGTGTAGAACTCGCCGAAGGTGTGGTCGGGAAAGGTGATCACGCCGCGCTTGCGCAGCTCAGCGAAATCCACGCCCCGACTGCGCATCATGTGGGCGTACTTGCCCCAAGGATCTGCCGCAACCGGCGAACCGGATTCGAGGCCCATGGCCACCGCGAGCGCGTGCAAGATGTCCTGCTCGTGCCGACGCTCAAATTGCGGGGCGACCACCGCCTCGGTGTATTGCACATACGGAGTGGCTTGCAACCCGGTGCCGATGGCGTTGAGGTCATCGCGCTCAAAGGCATCAGTCGCCGGCAGCAGATAGTGCGCATACTCGCCGGTCGCGTTGCGGTAGAGATCGATCACCACCAGCAGTTCGAGTTGCGGGAGCGCTTCCCGCAAGCGCGCCTCGCCGCCCATGGACAGTACCGGATTGCCCGCGCACACGAGCAAGGCCCGAATGGGCTCAGCCGCCTGAGTGATGAGTTCCGGCAGCAGGTTGCCGGGCCACGGAAAAATGGGCGGGCGTGGACGACGCACGGGGCCCCAAGGCGTGTCGAGCAGCGGAATCCCCGATTCGCGCGCGCGCCCCGCCTGCGCGCGTCGCGTGTAGTAGCCCACCGAGAGAATGTTTCCGCCTGGGCGATCGAGATTGCCGGTGACAAACGACACCATGTGCATCAGCCAGTAGGCCAGTGT
>JBIKOF010000383.1:0-2946 GCA_044358205.1 Gammaproteobacteria bacterium
CGTGCGCAATCCAATCCCGTGACGGCATGATGATAGCTCCCCAAAACAGACGGCCTATACGCCTAAGGATACGCCAGCGACCGCGACCTGAGATCGGAACGGATCCTGGTGCCTGTGAATTGCTCCCGATTGAGAGCATTCAAGTCCGATGACCCCGGGTCGATATTCCGACCGATGAATTCTGCTTTTCCCTACCGCAAAGATATCGACGGGCTGCGCGCGCTCGCCGTCCTGTCGGTGATGATGTTTCATCTCGACGACGCCTGGCTCCCCGGGGGATTCACCGGGGTTGACGTCTTTTTCGTGATCTCCGGCTACGTGGTGAGTGCTGCGCTGCTCACGCGCCAGGACGACGGGCTGGGACGTTTTCTCCTGAATTTCTACGGTCGCCGTATCGCCCGCATCATTCCGGCGCTGGTCGTAATGGTCGCGCTAACCCTAGTCCTCTACCTGTGGTTCATCCCGATTATCCCTTGGCACTCGCCGCCCCCCGCTGCGATAGCCCTGCATGCGCTGGTGGGAACAGGCAATCTGGGGCTGCTCCTGGCCCGCAAGGACTACTTCGGCGTCGACTCAGATCTCAATCCCTGGGTCCACACCTGGTCGCTCGGCGTCGAAGAGCAGTTTTATCTGGGCGCGCCGCTGCTCCTCTTTTGGTGGATACGGCATAGGGGTTCAGCTCTGATCGCGTGGCTCCCCTTGGTTCTTTGCACAGGCTTTTCGCTGGTGCTGTGCGCCGTTGCGCAGCCGCGTGACCCACAACTGAATTTCTATCTGGTCTTCACCCGAATTTGGGAACTCGGTGCCGGCGCCCTGCTTTGTCTATGGCTTACGCGAACGCGATGCATCGCAGTGGCTGGGGCCAAGCACCTGCACACAACGGTCGGTTCGATCGGGCTCATACTCGTATCCGCAGGCTTCGTATGGGCGCGTGGGCGCTATTCCCCGTGGCCCGATGCGTTACCCGCAGTGGGTGGAACCTTGCTGCTGATTTATGCGGGAGCCCACCGGTCCCAAGGCGCCGCAAACAGATTTCTCAGACTGCCACTGCTCGTGGCGGTGGGGAGGCTTTCCTATTCCCTTTATCTTTGGCACTGGCCGGTATACGTCGGCCTGCGCTGGACAGTCGGCCTGGAGTCTACGGTCACCAGAGTTGGGGCTGTTGCTCTTTCTCTAGCCTTGGCATCTGTGTCCTATCGCTTTATCGAGCAACCGGCGCGACAGCTTCCATCGCTAACACAAGCGCCTTCGCGGCGCGTCATTCTGGCTTGCCTTCTCGTAATGGCGGGCATCACGGCCACGGGAGCCGTGCTCATAGAAACCCGTCAAAACTTTAGCGCAAGTCAGGTTACCCGCGAGTCGGACACCTGGGAACGTTCGATGGCACCCAACAGGAACCCGGACGCCCGGTGCACCGCGAATACCGATAAGAATGGTCAACAGACCTATGTCGTCCCGATCTACTGTGCGCAAGGGCCGGAGTCGACGCCCGTGGCTTCCCGGCACCTATTCGTGCTGGGCGATTCGCACGCGGAGCATCTTCACGGCGCGCTCGTCACCCTCGCCAGCTACCACCAGCTTAGCAGCACGATTTTATGGAAGGCTGGTTGTGAATATGTCCTGGGGCAGCACCCGATGTCGCCGACACGGTGTATGGCATTCAACAAGACACGACTCCGTTACGTGCTCGAACATGCGCGACCAGGAGATTTCGTCCTGCTCTCAAGCCTTCGAATTCCGCGCTATGGGAAGCGCCACACGCAAGACAAGTCGCAGCCGACGAGCCCCAGTGCGGAGGCAGAGCTGGTCACCTGGCTGGAGCCGCTGCTCAATGCGGGATTACGGGTGGTCATCTCCGCTCCGCTGCCGATCTTCAAGGCGGCGCCCTGGCATTGCCTGGATCCGTGGCTCAACGCCAAGCCATCCTGTAAAACGGCCTCTAAAAATGACAGGGACGCGCTGCTCGCGCGGCGAGCAAGGATGATGGACGCAATCGAAAATATGCTGGCGCGCTATCCGCAAGTCACGCTCTGGGACCCCTTTCCCATACTCTGCCCCGCGGGGAAATACTGCCGCACCCAACAAGGTAATGTCGTTCTTTTCCACGACACCGACCACCTGACCCCGCGCGGCTCCGAACTGCTGAGTACCTCTCTGCTCCAGACCCTGAATGAAATTCAGGATCCGGCGGCGTTCAGGGACCTATCCGCGGGTCGAATGCAAGCAAGGCTTGCAGCCGGGACCACGCGATGATCGGGTGCTGCGCACCGGCAAAGTAGGGCGCAACCTCATAGGCATCAAAATGGATTGCGAGGCCCTCCGGGGTGAAGCGCCAGCGTCCGGGATCCGAGACCCCGGCTTTGAATTCCTCTGAGGTCACCGGCTGGTAGTGATCTCCGAGCGCCGCGGCAAGTGTTTCGTCCGTGAGCGAGGCAAGCACCTCTGCCCATGTATCACCCCGAAACACATCATCGGCCGTGAGCGGACGCTTCTTGCCGAGCAGCCAGTGGCGCGTGCGCTGATGCGTCTGTGGATGCGCCGCCCCATGCCCCATGTAAAACAGCGCATCAATGACGGTGATCACTCCCGGAATGACGGGTCGTTCCACACAGATTCGCTGGCCCGTATCTGCGTCGCGGGATTCGAGCGCGGCCATCGCTGCTTCGGGCGCGCGGGTCCAGTCCGCGAGGAATTCCGTGCCTATGCCCTCCTCCACCTGATCGATGACCAGCACATGTTCGGCAACCGGGTTGACCGGGATTCCGGCACTCGACGCGAGCGCCGACTGGTACCGGGCAACGGTGAAGGTGACGTCTGTATTTGGGACTCGGATCCGGTTTAGCGTTCCTGCGATTTCTTTAGACGCATCGGCGAGGCAGGCTTCCCCATCGGGTAGCAGATTTCCTTCTTCAGGCATGCCAGCCACAGCGCCCGCCTGCATCCACA
>JBIKOF010000384.1:0-2934 GCA_044358205.1 Gammaproteobacteria bacterium
GTTGCCTACGTCTTCATCGTGATATTCCTGTTCCTTGCCGGCATCTTCACTTTTTATGTCGGCAATTTCTACGAACGCGGGCAGGCTGATTTAGAACCCTTCTTCCGCTACCTGCCCTGGCTTTACATGCTTCTGATACCAGCCATTTCGATGCGGCTGTGGTCGGAGGAGCGCAAGTCTGGAACCATCGAACTGCTGATGACGCTTCCCATCTCGCTGGCCGACGCGGTGCTTGGTAAGTTCCTCGCGGCCTGGGCGTTTACGGCGCTGGCGCTGGTACTCACGTTTCCGCTCTGGCTCACCGTCAATTATCTCGGTGACCCCGACAACACCGTCATAGCCGCAGGCTACATCGGGAGCCTTTTTATGGCCGGGGGGTTTCTCGCCATCGGCTCCTGCGTTTCAGCGCTCACCAGTAATCAGGTCATCGCCTTCGTGGTGAGTTTCGTGATTTGCTTCGCGTTCAACCTCAGCGGCTTCCCCATCGTGCTCGACTTTTTCCGTGCCTGGACCCCAGACGTCATCGTCGACACAATCAGCTCGTTCAGCTTTTTGACCCACTCGACGTCGATCCAGAAAGGTGTCATCGACATCCGCGATGTGGTGTTCTTCTCCTCGCTGATCGGCTTTTTCCTTTACGCCAATATGCTGGCTATCGACGCCAGAAAGGGCGGCTAAGCATGAAAAACTCCCAGATTCTCACCAGCCTTCTGGTCGCGCTCGCGCTATTCGTGGGCATCAACATCATTGCCAATGAAACCCTCACCGCGCAGCGACTCGACCTTACCGAGGACAAGCTATTCACGCTATCGCAGGGCAGTCGCAACATCGTGGACAAAATCGACGAAAAGGTGACGCTGCGTTTCTATTTTTCGGCACGCCAGTTTGCCGATATCCCGCAGTTCGTTACCCACGGCAAGCGCGTGCGTGACCTGCTGGAGGAATACGTAGCCGCCAGTAACGGCAAGGTCGAGCTTCTGGTAATCGAGCCGGAACCGTTCTCAGAGGCCGAAGATCAGGCCGTGGGTTACGGCATCCAGCAACTCCCCATCAGTGCGACCGGGGAGATGGGTTATCTGGGGCTGGTGGGCACCAACGCGACCGACGAAGAGCAGGCCATCCCCTTCATGAGCCCGGAACGGGCGGACGCGGTGGAATACGAGATCACAAAGCTGGTCTACAACCTCGCCAACCCAACCCGCCGGGTGGTCGGCCTGATCTCCGGACTGCCGGTGCAGGGTGGCCCGCCGGACATGCACACCGGACAGCCCGTCAAGGCATGGACCAGTATCGAATTCCTGAAGGAATTCTTTGAAGTTAAAAATCTCGACAAGGCCATCGCGACGATTGAACCTGAAATCGACACGCTCCTGGTCATTCATCCCAAGGAGCTCCCGCGGAAAACCCTATATGCCATCGACCAGTTCGTGCTCGGTGGCGGTAAGGCGATGGTGTTCGTCGATCCCATGGCCGAAGAAGATCGACCTGTCCAGGATCCCGAAAATCCGATGGTCATGCCGAAGATTGACTCCAATCTGCCTGAGCTTTTCGCCAAGTGGGGGATCTCCATGTCCTCCGACCAGATCATCGGTGACCCCCTGTCTGCCGTGCGGGTTTCCGTTAACGGCGCGCGCGGTCCACAGGAGATCAACTACCTGCCATGGCTTCAACTCATGGACGACCGCTTAAACCGCGAGGATTTCGTCACCAACGAACTCAAATCGGTGAATGTGGGTAGCGCGGGATGGCTGGTCCATGCGAAGGATGCGAAGACTGGCTTCACGCCGCTGTTGACCACCAGCGAGGAGGCGGGTGCCATTTCACGAGACGCCGTAATGCTGGTGCGAGATCCCGCGGGTTTGATGGAGAACTTCAAACCTGATCTGCCGCGTAGTGTGATTGCGGCACGAGTGACCGGTGACCTCGAGACCGCTTTTCCCGACGGTCCGCCCTTGGACGAAAAAGACAAGCGCGGCCCGGGTAACCCTGATCACCTTGTAAAATCGAAGGCGCCGGTAAATCTCATTGTCGTCGCCGATACAGACCTGCTCGCAGATCGGTTCTGGGTGCGCATGGATCGGTTCCTGAACATGGAGGTCCCGAATCCCTTTGCCAACAACGCGGACTTTCTGATCAACGCCATTGATAATCTCGGCGGCAACAGTGATCTCATCAGCCTGCGTAGCCGCGGGGACTATGCGCGCCCGTTCCGCGTCGTCGAAGCGATTAAACGGGAGGCCGAAGCTGCCTACCGCGATGAGGAACAGGCGTTGCAGGCAAAGTTGAAGGAGACAGAGGAAAAGCTGCAGGCGCTGCAGAGTCAGCCCGAAGGCGGTGGGGAAACCATCCTGAGCCCCGAGCAGCGCAAGGAGATCGAGCTATTCCGGTCGGAGCAGATCAAGACACGCAAGCAGTTGCGCGCTGTGCAACATGACCTGCAGAAAAATATTGAGAAGCTGGGGACTGAGCTGAAATTCATCAATATCGGCGCGATCCCGTTGCTTCTGTCGCTGTTCGCCATTGGCGCTGCGTTTATGCGCGGACGCCGCCGCGCCTGATCTGGATATATCCATGAAGAAATTTCCCGTTACGCTCGTTCTTGCGGCTGTCATTGCGGTCGGTGCGTGGTATGTCAGTCAGCAGAAGACCCCCACCACCGAAATCGCACAGACCCTGCTCTATCCGGCCTTTCTCGATCAGGTCAACGCAACGCATACATTGCGGGTTGAGGCGTCTGCCGGGGCCATCAATATCTTGCGCGAGGGCGAACAGTGGGTGGTTCAGGAATTCGGAGGCTACCCGGCGAGGTCCGAGCTAGTCAGACAGACGTTACTCCAGCTCGGCAATCTCCGCATCGTTGAGGCCAAAACGGGTAAAGCTGAGAACTATCCGGCGTTGGAGGTAGAGGATCGCCAAACTCCGAACGCTAAATCC
>JBIKOF010000023.1:0-10150 GCA_044358205.1 Gammaproteobacteria bacterium
GAGGGTTTCATCCCGGGTGATGGCGTGCATGTCAGCGCAACTTCAAGGTGGTAAGTCCCGTTAAAACCAGGATGACGGAAATGATCCAGAACCGGACGATGACTCGAGGTTCAGGCCAGCCCTTCAGTTCGAAATGATGATGGATCGGGGCCATCCTGAAGATCCGCCGACCCGTCAGCTTGAAGGAGGCTACTTGCAGGATGACCGACACTGTTTCCAGCACGAACACGCCGCCCATCACAAATAGCACCAGCTCCTGCCGCACCATCACCGCCACGATACCGAGCGCAGCTCCAAGGGCGAGCGCCCCGATATCCCCCATGAAGACCTGTGCCGGATAGGTGTTGAACCAGAGAAACCCGAGACCGGCCCCAACGATGGACGCGCAGAAAACGCAGAGCTCTCCGGTGCCTGGAATGAATGGCAGGGCTAGGTAAGCCGAAAACCTGATGTTGCCGGTCACGTAGGCGAAGATGATGAGGGCGCCGGCAATGAGAACGGTCGGCATGATGGCCAGTCCATCGAGACCATCCGTGAGATTGACCGCATTGCTTGAGCCGACGACCACAAGATAGGTGGTGAGGAGATAGAAAGCGCCCAACTCCAGCGTAAATGTTTTCAGGAAAGGCAGCAGCAGTGCGGTCTGCGACGCCGTCTGAGCGTTCGAATACAGATACCCCGCTGCCGCCAGGGCCGCGACGGATTGAGCGAGATATTTCGCGCGAGCACTGAGTCCCTTGGAATTACGCCGGGAAATCTTGAGGAAATCGTCGTACCAACCCACCACCGCAAAGGCGCAAGTCGTCAGCAAGGCAACCCACAGGTAGGGATTTGAAAGTTCGCCCCACAGTAGCGTGGTCACGGCGATCACGAGGACGATGAGCATACCGCCCATGGTGGGCGTTCCGGCCTTCGACAGGTGACTCTGTGGCCCGTCGTCCCGCACATGCTGGCCAATCTGAAATTTGCCGAGCAGGCGGATGAGGTAGGGTCCAAACAGCAGGGAAAGGAACAGCGCCGTGAGAATGCTCAGCATCGTGCGCAGCGTGAGATAGCGGAAGACGCCGAAGAAGGAATCGAACTGCTGCAGATACTGCGCAACCCAGATCAGCATGGCGTTACGGCCTCGGCGCTCAGACGTTCCACGAGCCTGTCGAGCCCCATCATTCGCGAGGCCTTTACCAAAATGGTCACTTCTGCGGTGATGGCACCGGCGAGCAGCGCGTGCAAAGCGTCGAGTTCGTCAAATGCTTCAGCGCCCGGACCAAAACTTGCGGCAGCGTGGCGGGCCCGCTGACCCAGCGTGAAGAGACGTTCGACACCGGCGGCACGCGCCTGCACACCGGCCTCGACGTGTGCGGCGGTCTCGGTCGCACCCAGTTCGCCCATGTCGCCGAGCACCAGCCAGCGGCGTCCGCTCGCTCTCGCCAACACGGCCAGTGCTGCCGCGAGCGAAGCAGGGTTGGCGTTATAGCTGTCATCGATGATGCGCGCTCCCGTCCGCCCCGTGCGCAGGACCAGTCGACCCTTGACCGGGGACGCATCGGCGAGACCCGCGACGACGTCGGCTAGGCTGGCGCCGGCGCACATCGCAGCGGCGGTTGCCGCGAGCGCGTTGCGGACGTTGTGCTCGCCATCCAGCGCCAGAGCCACATCGGCCTCACCCCAAGGGCTTCGCAGGTGGAAACGCACGCCCTCACCCGGCCCACCAAGTTCGATTTGGCTGGCGGAGACATCTGCGGCATCACCGAGACCGAAGGTCACGATGTTCGATGCAGACGTCGACTTGCGCCAATACTCAGCAAAGCGATCGTCGGCATTGATGATGGCAATGCCGTCGGCAGGCAGTGCCTCGAAAATTCGACCTTTGGCGACTGCAACGTTTTCTATTGAGCCGAATCCCTCGAGATGCGCCGGACCACACAGCGTGACGATGCCAATGGTCGGGCGCGCAATTTCAGCAAGATCTGCGATATCGGCCATGGCATTCGCGCCCATCTCGATCACTGCGGCACGATGTTCCGGGGCGAGTCCAAACAGGGTCAGTGGGACGCCAATGTGGTTATTGAGATTGCCTTGGGTGGCGAGCACGGGACCGCGCCGTCGAAGGATCGATGCCACCAGTTCCTTGGTGGTGGTCTTGCCGTTACTGCCAGTGATCCCAATGACAGGACAGGTGTGGCGAAGACGCCAGCCCTGCGCCAGCAGCCCCAGCGCCTTGCGCGTATCACCAACCTGAACTTGCGGCGTAGTGGCAGACACCGCGCGCGAGACCATAATTGCTGCAGCACCCCGGGTGACCGCCTCAGGCACCGCGTCGTGGCCATCGTGCCGCAGGCCCTGCAAGGCCACGAAAAGCTGGCCGGGCTGCAAGGTTCGGGAATCGGTGCTGACGCCGTTTATTTCCACTGCCGAGCCCCGGGAGGTCCCCCCGACCAGACGCGCAAGCTCCTCGAGGTTCAGGGCAATCACGCGCGCGACCCCAGCCAGGCAAGGACATGCGCTTGATCGCTGAACGGGTGATGCTCGCCGGCAACCTCCTGGGTTGATTCGTGCCCTTTACCCGCAACCAGCACGATGTCGCCGGCTGCCGCTCGCGACAAGGCCAAATCGATGGCCTCTGCCCGGTCCGGGATGAACGCTGTAGACACTGTCGCAGGAATGCCGCTACGGATCGCGGCCGCAATATCTGCCGGATCCTCACTGCGAGGATTATCGTTGGTCAGAATGATGTCATCTGCGAGTCGACCCGCAATAGCGCCCATCAGGGGCCGTTTACTGCGATCACGATCACCACCACAACCAAAAACGCAGGTCAGGCGTCGCGGGGCAAAACCCCTCAGCACCAAGAGCACCCGTTCCAGACTGTCTGGCGAATGCGCAAAGTCCACGACGATGCGCGGCGTGGTCTCGGTGCCAAAGGTTTCAAGTCGCCCCTTCACCGGATGGAGTTGATCGAGGCAGGCGCTCAGCGCCAAGGGATCGTAGCCCTGCGTCAACAACACACCCAGCGTCGCCAGCAGATTTTCAGCGTTGAAGTCGCCAAGCAGCGAACTGCGCACGCGGAGCTCCGTGCCGTCGACATCGATCCTGAGCTGGCTGCCGTGTGCGGAGTAATCCGCATGACGCAGCGCGATCAGGTGGTCACCGTTGCGAAGCGCGGGGGCATGGGCCCGACGCGAGAAGAAGACCCGGCGTACCTCTGGCGCAAGCACATCGACCATGGTCGCGGTCGCCGGATCATCGGCGTTCAACACCGCCCATGATAATCCCGGGTGGCGGAACAGCCGCGCCTTGGACGCACGGTAGTGGGCGAGGTCCGGATGGTAGTCCAGATGGTCATGGCCCAGCCCGGTGAACACCGCTGTCTGTACCCGGGTGCCAGCAAGCCTGTCCTGTGCCAAGGCATGAGACGAGGCTTCCAAAACCACCGTGCCGTGGCCGCTGTCGCGGAGCTGCGCCAAGCCCTTCTGAAGGGTGAGCGGGTCGGGCGTGGTCATGCCGGTCGCTTCGAGTGCGTCGAGAGGACCGATACCCAGCGTCCCGATATAGGCAGCCTTTTCGCCCAGCAGGCCGCAGGCCTCGGTGCACAGGTGCGCGACCGTTGTCTTGCCATTGGTACCTGTGACAGCGGTTACGCGCAGCGCCAAACTGGGTTCGGCGTGGAACCTCGATGCGATCAGGCCAAGCTTCCTGCGCAGGTCAGGCACCTGCACGGCTGCGATTCCGGCATCTGGCATCTCGTCGCTCTCATCGAGCGCAATGGCAATGGCGCCTCGGCGTAGGGCCTCGGGCACGAAAGCAGAGGCCTGATGATGCTGGCCACGGAGGGCAAAGAAGCAATCCCCAGTCTGGACTTTACGGCTGTCCAGGCTAAGCCCGGCCGGGATCACGTCCCGCCCCTGACGCGCACGCGAAAAGCCCTCGAACAACGCCGACAAGGGCTTGCGAAGTTGCGTGGCGGCGGCTGGGGACGCGAGGGACATGGTGGCGGTGTGCTCGGGTAGGGCCGGCTTTACTGAATCCGCGTGGTCGATGTCGCTGGTGCAGGCTTCGCGGCCATGCGTACGCCAGTATCCGGCCCCGGATCGGTCGCGTCGGCGGGGAGGTTCAGGATGCGCACCGCCTCCCGCATGACGTCCGCAAATACCGGTGCGGCAACCAGGCCACCGTAATGCTGTCCGGCACTGGGACCGTCGATGACGACGACCGCGGCCACCCGCGGCTTGCTGATAGGCAGGTAGCCGGCAAATAGCGACCGGTATTGATCTTCCGCATAGCCGCCATCGATGTTCTTGTGCACGGTGCCGGTCTTGCCGCCGACACGGTAGCCGTCGACATGTGCAGTCTTGGCGGTACCCGTCTGTACCACCCGTTCCAGCATCAGACTCACGGCATCAGCCGTTGTCTGTGACATCACCCGCTCGCCAGGCGGTGATGTTTCACGCCGGATGATCGTGAGCGGATAGCGGATGCCGCCGCTGGCGATAGAAGCATAGGCGCGCGCAAGCTGCAGAGCATTGACCGACATCCCGTAACCAAAAGCGAGCGTTGCATGTTCGATCTCCCGCCAATTCTGGGGCAGTGCGAGACGCCCACGGGTCTCGCCTGGGAGTTCCACCTGTGTCGCGTGGCCAATACCAACCTTGTCGAAGACACTCCAGAGAACATCGGGGTCCATCGACAGCGCAATCTTGGTGGAGCCCACATTGCTCGATTTCTCGATGACTCCGGTCACATCCAGCGCGCCATAGTTATGAATGTCGCGAATGGTGTGCCTGCCTACCCGGAAATAACCTGGCGCGGTTTCGATAGGCGTGTCAGGTGCGTACTGTCCGCTTTCGAGCCCGGCAGCCACGGTGAACGGCTTGATGGTCGAACCGGGCTCGAAGAGATCTGTCACTGCCCTGTTTCTGAAATTTTCGACCCTCAGATCCGCCCGATCATTTGGATTGAAGGAGGGTTGATTCGCGAGCGCAAGAATCTCACCGGTGTTGACGTCAAGGATGACCATCACGCCAGCTTTTGCCTTGTGTTTGGTCAAGGCCTTGCCGAGTTCCCGGTTTGCAACGTACTGGAGCCGCCTATCGATGCTGAGCGCGATGTCCTTACCCTGCTCCGCGGGACGGATTCGCTCAACGTACTCGATGACCCGCCCGAGTCGGTCCTTGATCACGCGATCCTGGCCGGGCTTCCCGCGCAGGGATGCGTCAAAGGCGAGTTCGATGCCTTCCTGTCCATGGTCATCTACGTTGGTGAAGCCAAGCAGATGTGCTGCAATTTCGACGCCCGGATAGAAGCGCCGATACTCATCCACGAGATTGACGCCTGGAATGTCCGCGCGGGTGATGGCTTCTGCAACTACCGGTCGGACATGCCGGCGGAGATAGAGGAATCCTCGTTTGCGGCGCGGGATGATCAGCGTGCGCAACTCATCTTTTGACATGCCGACGATTTCGGCCAGCTCGGACCAACGTGCCTGCTGCAGGATCAGCAGCGAAGGATTCACCCAAATCGATTTTACAGGTGTGCTGACCGCGAGGGGTTCGTCATGTCGGTCGGTGATCATGCCGCGGTGGGCTTCACGCTCCACCACTCGCAGGTAGCGATCCTCTCCCCGATTCTGCAGGAACTCCCGGTCGCTCAGCTGCAGGTCGAATACCCGCCAGATGAGTGCGCACGCAGCAAGGGCGAATACCCCGCCAACTGTGTATCGACGCCAGTGTGAAACGTTGAGGGATTGCGAAATCATGACCGTATATTCCTTGTCCGGGACAGTTCTGGAACCATCATGTCGAGCCGCTTACCGGCGATTTCTTCTACGCGCCCGTGGGTATTCCAGGTGCCTTGTTCGAGCAGCAAACGCGTCCAGTCGCGCTCGAGTTCATCGCGCTGGGATTTCATTTCCTGCAACTGGATCACCAGCAAGCGGGTTTCGTATCGGGTATTCACGACCTGGAGTGCACTGAGGAAGGTCGCCACGCCGAGTGCACCGAGAATCAGGAAGCGCGTCATATCACGCGCTCCAGCGCCCGCAGGCGCGCGCTGCGTGCCCGTGGATTGCGTGCGAGTTCAGCCTCACCCGCCTCGATGGATTTGCGGAAAACCAGTCGAAACCGGCCCGGCTCGCCGCGCCTTCCGTCTGCCTCGAGAGGCTGGGAAAGATCCCGAAAAAAGCGTTTCACGATCCGATCTTCGAGGGAATGAAACGAAATCACGACCAGACGTCCGGCCACTGCCAATGCGGCGGTGAGGGCTTCCAGCGCCCGGCGCAATTCATCGAGCTCCTCGTTGATGAAGATGCGTAGCGCCTGAAAGGTCCGGGTGGCTGGATCTATCCGATGCGAACCGCCCCGGTTGACGCTGGCGACCAGCGCGGCGAGCTGACGGGTGGTCAGGATGGGTTCGATATCCCGCTGACGGCATATTCGGGCCGCGATCTGGCGCGAGCGTCTTTCCTCGCCATAGGTCCAGAGGCAGTCACTGATTTCCCGCTCAGCAGCGGTGGCAAGCCAGCTCGACACCGGGACTCCGCGCGTGGGGTCCATTCGCATGTCGAGGGGACCATCAGCACGAAAGCTGAACCCTCTGGACGGATCGTCAAGCTGAGGAGAGGACACACCGAGGTCGAGCAGTGCACCGTCCACGCGTCCCGTGAGGGCGCGCGTTTCGAGCAGATCGGCCACTGCGCCGAAGGGCGAATGGATGAGTTCGATGCGCGGATCTGCCGCGAGATCGGGCCGGGAGACCAACGCCTCGGGATCGCGATCGAGGGCAAGGAGCCGACCCTCCGGCCCAAGGCGTGCAAGAACCGCGGCGCTATGTCCGCCCCGACCGAAAGTGCCATCGATATAGATGCCGCTAGAACGCACGGCGAGCGCTTCGAGTACTTCGGTAAGCATGACGGGCGAATGGGGCATCGCAGCGTCGCCGTTCACAGCGATAGATCCTGGAGAACCCCGGAAATCGGGGCCGTGCGTGAATCAATCTGGCCGAGCCATTCATCACGCTGTCGCTCCCAGGCGGCCGCATCCCACAGTTCGAGTTTGTTCCCCTGCCCCAGGAGCGAAGCTTTGTGTTGCAGCCCGGCAAAACCCCGATGCTCGGTGGGGACGAGGATGCGGCCCTGCCCATCGCACTCGCAGTCGGTGGCATAGCCGCGCAATACCTGCTTGGCGCGTCGGCTGGCGGGGTCTCCGTCGGGCAGGGCGAGCAGTTTCTGGTCCACCCGTTCCCATTCGGGAAGGGGGTAGAACCAGAGGCATCGATCCCAAGGATTCACAGTCATCACCACCGTCGTGGCTTGGTCGCCACGCAGTTGCTCGCGAAAGCGTGTAGGCAGCGCAAGGCGGCCCTTGGCATCGATGCTGACTGTGTAGAAACCCCTGAACACGCGGCGCCCCCGTGCCTCGAGCCTGAACTCCAGGAGGCGTTTTCACCCCCGATTTGAATCGTGAATCCCCACTAATCCCCACGATTCACCACTGGAGCGCACTATACGAACCGGCTTTGAACACTGTCAATAAAAATCCCGAGGTGTGCTTGATGAAAGTTTCTTTTGGAACAGAGACTTAAGTCTCGTGCTTCAGGTGCAAGGGATGCATCTGGGAAAGTTTTTCAAGACATTCAATGGGATAAAGGAAGGACCTCAGGCTGCTGCCGAGAATCGAGGGTCCGAGTGAGAGATGCAGCGAGAACGGCTTCCAGGAGGAAGCCGTCATGTGGACAAGATTAAAGGGATAAAAGTGAGCGGGCCTGTAAGCCGGGTTCTGTACTGCTTGCGCAGTGGTGATCATTCCTCTGCGACGCGCGTCACCGCGCGCCTGTAGCGACCTACCCGGAAGCGGACGCGAGCCACGCCTGCTGCAAAGCAGCGCGCTTCCCTATTTGGTCTTGCTCCAGGTGGGGTTTACCCTGCCACCGACGTTGATCGGCGCGGTGCGCTCTTACCGCACCATTTCACCCTTACCGCGCGGGCATGCGCTCGCGAGGCGGTATATTTTCTGTGGCACTTTCCGTGGGCTTACGCCCCCCAGGCGTTACCTGGCACCCTGCTCTATGGAGCCCGGACTTTCCTCCAGCGCCGGGATGTTGCCATCCCGTGCCAGCGATCACCCGGCCCGCTCGGGCGGCAGTCTGACAAGCGCGGCGAGCCCCTGCAATGTGCCGTGCAGGTCAGGCCTGCTCGTCGCCAGCAAGAACGTGCGTGTAAAGCTTGTTACGCGGGTACCCCGTGCACGCATGCACCACCTCCACCGCATCGCGTGCCGAGAGTTTGCCGCGAAGTGCGACCAACATACGCAGCGCCAGACCGTCATCGGCTTGCATCGAGGCGCCGCCAAGTACCATCACAAGTTCGCCCCGGCAGGCATGCGGATCGGCCGTCATGTGCGTGCGAACCTCTGTCACTGTGCCGCGATACACCGTCTCATGAAGCTTGGTGATTTCACGCGCAACGACCAGAGGGCGCTGCGCGCCCATGATGGCTTCCATGTCCGCCAGAGTTGCCAGAATCCGATGCGTGGATTCGTAGAACACGAGGGTTCTGGTGTCATCGGCCAGTGCTTCCAGCGCACTTCGGCGCGCCGCCGACCGTGCGGGAAGAAAGCCTTCGAAAGCAAAACGATCGCACGGCAATCCGGACACAGAGAGCGCCGCGAGCAAGGCGCTGGCACCGGGCACCGCACGGACAGGCAGCCCGGCAGACAGGACAGCGCGCACCAAAGGGAACCCGGGATCAGACAGGAGGGGAGTCCCGGCATCGCTCACCAGGGCGAGGGCCAGCGCCCCCTCGCGCATCCGACCCACCAGCGCCTCGGCACGGGCCGACTCGTTATGCTGGTGGAAGGCTTCCAGAGGCTTGCGGATGGTGTAGCGATCGAGGAGTCGCAGGCTAGTGCGGGTGTCCTCGGCCAGAATCAGATCCACCCCACGGAGGACCTGCAGGGCGCGCAGGGAAATATCACCAAGGTTACCGATGGGTGTGGCCACGAGGTACAAGCATGGACGCTCGATTGCTACACTGGCGGCCGATTCTTCCGTTGTCTCCAAAATGCCTCTCCGCGCGCCAATCCGTCTACGCGATTGTGTCTGCCTACTCACCGCGATTATGGCCGGCGGCTGCGTGGAGCGACAGGCCGTCGCGCCCGCTGCTCCCATCACTACCGTCGCCGAAAGCGGTGTTGAAGACACCACCGAGGCGCTTGCCGCACGCGGGGCCTTCGACGCACTGGCTGCACGCTACGCTGCCGCTGATTTAGAGGATACAGAGAGCCGTCTGCGCGGCGTACTCGTGCAAATGGATCTCGGGCGCTGGACGGAAGCACAGGCGATTCGCGCGTCACTGCCGACACACTCCCAGACGACAGGCAGATCACAACTTGTCGAAGTGTTGGCGCTCCAGCAATCAGGCGGGGACGCAGCCGCCTATACCCTGCTGGACCGGATGCCAGTCCGCGGATTCGATCGCTATGAGCAGGGTCTGTTCCTGCGCAGCTTTGGCAAAGCGCAAGTAAGACGTGCGGACCCTGCCGCCCTGATCAATCTGCTCAATGCAGAGATGTACCCCTTGCCCGCCAACCGACGGACTGAGCTGACGCATCTCATATGGACTGCTTTGCAGGCCCAGGGGTCAGACGCCGGACAGGCACGCAAGGACAATCCCAATCTGGCGGGCTGGCTCGCGCTGCATCGGGTGGTGGCAGAAACCGCTCACCAATCCGACGCCTTGCAGCGCGCGCTCGATGCCTGGCGTGCGGAATATGCGGCGCACCCTGCGCAACAGTTCCTGCTCGACGAAATTCTGGAGACCATGGAGCACGACGCGGCGAGCGCGCCGACCCGGATTGCGCTCATCCTTCCGGAATCCGGCCCCCTAGTCTCGTTCGCGCAGGCTGTGCGACATGGTTTTGTCAGCGCGCATGTCGCGCATGGCGGTACCAAGATCGAACTCCGCTTCCTCGCCGGCCAGGGCCCGGAAGTCACACAGGCCTACCAGCAGGCCGTGAAGGACGGCGCACAACTCGTGGTGGGACCGCTCGATAAACCGGGCATCGAGGCACTGGCGACACTGTCAGCGCGCCCGGTCCCGGTGCTCGCGCTCAACACGCTGGTGGCGAGCACTGCAGTGAAAAATGGGGTGCCCGGCCTC
>JBIKOF010000385.1:0-2927 GCA_044358205.1 Gammaproteobacteria bacterium
TCAAGTAATGCGAGTCAGAATTCCGCTCATGGCTGGGCTGCTGTCCGTGCTGTTTGTCCAGCAGTCCCTGGCAGATGAGCACATCATCAAGGGAGTCATTACCAACTGGGTGCCTCAGGTGACCTATGCCAAGCCTGGCGACACCATCAAGTTCGTGCAGATGGCGGGGCATGACAGCCAGACCATAGACGGCATGATTCCCGAGGGCGCGACACCCTGGAAGGCCAATATGGGTCAGGAAGGGTTCAGCGTTAAGTTGGACAAGGAGGGGGCCTACATCTACAAGTGCAATCCACACATGACAACCGGCATGGTCGGCGCCGTGGTGGTGGGCGCGGGTGCCCCCCAGAACCTTGCCGCGCTGGATACCTCCGCAGAGAGCGTGAAACTCGGCAAGAACATGGTGGTACGCACGCTGCGGAAGATGAAGGAAGACCTCAAGAAGAAGGGGCTTATCCAGTAACCCGGCACGCCAGCGCCGCCCGGGCCTTTGGAAGCGGCACTGCAACCTCCCGGGCGTGCTGTTGGGGTAGCTTTCGATCAGAAGCCTTCTCGACCTCCTCACAATGCGGAATACCCCATGAACACGTCTCTTCGCGGGCTTGCCCTCGGTCTGGTTTTCTCGCTGGTCGTTGCCCACAACGCGCTGGCAGAGGAGGCGATGCCGGAGCGAACCGCGCTCAAGGTCTGCGCCCCGCCGTTCAACCTGCCCATGTCCGACAAGGATGAGTCCGGCTACGAAAATCGCATGGCGCGATTGTTCGCCGACAAGCTTGGGCTGCCGCTGCAGTACACCTGGTTCCCGCAGCGAATGGGTTTCGTCCGCGCCACGCTGCGTAACAACGAAACCGATGACGGAAGCTACAAATGCGACCTCATCATGGGTGTGGTCGACAATTTCGAGATGGCGGCTACAACCCGGCCCTACATGCGTTCCGCCTGGGCGCTGGTTTATGTGAAGGGTCGCGGCCTCGATTTCATCAAATCCCAGAACGACCTCAAGAATCTCACCCCGGCCCAGAAGGCGTTGCTGAAAGTAGGGATCTGGGATCAAGGGCCTACGACCGAATGGATTTATCACCTCGGTCTCATCGACAACGCGACCCCGTACCCCATCATGTCCGGGGATGCGCGACAGGGCCCGGGTTACATCATCGAAGGCGATTTGCTGAGTGACAAAGTCAATCTCACCTTCGCGTGGGGGCCTATCGCCGGCTTCATCGCGCGCAACATGAAGGACCACGACCTGGTGGTGATCCCGCTCACCGAGGACGCGGGTGTGACGGACGGGCAGCCTTGGAAGGTACGCTTCGATTTTCAGATCGCAGCCGCCGTTCGCCATGGCGAGGATGCCTGGCGCGCCCAGGTAGACGCGCTGATTGCTGAGAATCAAGCGGAGATCGAGCGCATTCTTGCCGAGTACAACGTGCCCCTGCTTCCGCTTAAACCCGCGACTGCGCGACGTGAGGACGACGATGATTGAGTTTCGCCCCAAGCTTGCCGCTGTCTTGGCTGCGGTGCTGCTGTGTCTAGCGGTTCCCTGCAGTTTTGCCGAGGACGCTGCACCGGCTGCGCCTGAGTCACAGCCTTTCTCCACGGCAGAAACCCTGCTCTGGTTCGGAGACCAGTTAGCGAAAGTGACGACCCCGATGGTGCTCGAATATCGCTTCGAAAAGCAGGGCACGCTGGAAGCTGGGTTTCAGGACGAGGTGCGTTTCATCATCCAGAAGGTCAAGCCCGATGGACTGAAGTCCGCAGCACTTGAATTCTTCAGCGGTGAGCGCAGATTTCCCATCCCACCTGAGGACAGCACGAACACCAATCCGGTGCTCAAGGTCTACCTGCAAGGCGACATCTACGAAATGAATCGTCTCACCGACCCGGAAGGCAAGGCTCGGGAGCGCTGGCGCTATTTTCAGCGCCGGATCAAGTTTGCATTGGCAGAGGGGGCCAAAATCGAACCCATCAAGTTCGACTTCTCCGGCAAGACCTATACCGGGAAGAAGGTCACCATCACCCCTTACACGAACGACCCGCGGCGCGCCGCCTTCGAAAAGTTTGCAGACAAAGTGTATTCCTTCGTGGTGTCCGAGGAGTTGCCGGGTTTCCTCTATGAAATCCGCGCCACGATTCCAGGCAGCAAGGGCGCTCCGCCCCTCATTGACGAAACTCTGCGGCTTACAGCTATCAAGCCGCTCTAGAGTCGCCCATCCCAACCGGGACCATATGCCCCCCCGATGAGGCAAAGCCTGAGTCGGGGCGATGCGGCGCTCCACCGGACTGGAGGAACCCCGCCCTCCAGATGGCTCACTTCGAGATCTGGCCTAGGCTTTGGCGCGCAGGATTTCCCCTAGGCCCCCACACCCCCGATCGCCCACGAAACGTTCGGCCTGGGTGAAGGCGCGCAGCGCGCGTGCCAGCCGTGGATCAAGTCCCGCTAGATAACCACGAAGCAGCGCGATCATGCCAAGGGTGTGCGCGCCTGTATTTGAAAAACCGACGCCGGGTTCAAAACTGGGATCGCGAACAAGGATTGAGCCGCGGCGCATGCCACTGCCCATCGATGGGCCCGGCTTGCCGAGCACGACCAGCGTGCCGGCCAACATCTGCCCACCGGCCGCGCTGCCAGTGTCTCCTTGTACGACGATGAGTCCGCGCCGCATGCGATCGGCAATCCGATCCCCCGCGTTCCGCTGGATTAGAATGGAGCCGCCTCGCATCCCACTGACGGCGCCCGGTAGTGCGGCGCCCACCCAGTGACCTGAACTACCCTGCACGCGAATCAGGCCCCCACGCATCCCAGCGCCCAGCAGGTCGCCAGCGTTACCCTTGACGATGAGCTCACCTGCACGCATGCCCGCCCCGGTCTCGGGACCCGAATCGCCTTCGACGATGAGCACTCCCTCGTCCATGCTACGTCCGATTCC
>JBIKOF010000386.1:0-2922 GCA_044358205.1 Gammaproteobacteria bacterium
CCATTATTGGAGTTTTAAAACAGAATAGAGGCTATGCATACGTAAATTTGCATCTTTTCCCTCAACCACCGCCCCTACAATGCTCACCATCGATGCCCCAGCTATCGCAGGCATCTCCACTTTTTCGAGGAGCCCTCCATGAACCGCTACGACTCGCGCCGCTACCGTTCCTTCGCGCCGATTGCCATACCCGATCGCACCTGGCCGGACCGCGTCATCACCAAGGCCCCTCAGTGGTGCTCGGTCGATCTCCGCGACGGCAACCAGGCCCTGATCGAACCCATGAACGTGGGCCAGAAGCTGCAGATGTTCGACCTGCTGGTGAAAGTCGGCTTCAAACAAATCGAGGTGGGTTTCCCTGCGGCCTCAGGTCCGGACTTCGATTTTGTGCGCCATCTCATCGAACACAATCTGATCCCGCACGACGTCACGGTACAGGTGCTTACCCAGGCGCGACCTGAGCTGATTGAACGCTCATTCGAATCGCTGCGAGGAGCGCGGCGCGCCATCATGCATTTGTACAACTCCACCTCGACCGTCCAACGCGAACAGGTGTTCGGTCTCGACCGTGCAGGCATTACCGCCATCGCCACGGAAGGGGCCCAGAAGGTCCTCGAATGCGCCCAGCGCCAACCGGAAACAGAGTGGGTGTTTCAGTACTCCCCGGAAAGCTTCACCGGCACCGAACTGGACTATGCGGTGGAAATTTGTAGTGCAGTGATAGACGTGTGGAACCCTAGCCCGACGCGACCCTGCATCATCAACCTGCCCGCCACGGTGGAGATGGCAACGCCCAATGTCTATGCCGATCAAATCGAGTGGTTCTGCCGGCATCTCGCGCGCCGCGATTCGGTGATCTTGAGCCTGCATACCCACAACGACCGGGGTTGCGCGGTGGCGGCAGCAGAACTTGCCGTAATGGCGGGCGCGGATCGCGTCGAGGGA
Organism: Gammaproteobacteria bacterium; assembly: GCA_044358205.1. Lineage (GTDB taxonomy): Bacteria > Pseudomonadota > Gammaproteobacteria > CAIKBL01. Next base: position 946 of record JBIKOF010000386.1, read on the forward strand.
ACGCTGCTCGGAAACGGGGAACGCACGGGGAACATGGACATCGTGACCATGGGCATGAACCTCTACAGCCAGGGCATCGACCCGGAGCTCGATTTCTCGCGCATGGATGAAATCATCCGCTGCGTAAAGGAATGCACCCAGCTTCCCGTCCATCCCCGGCATCCCTACGCCGGGGAACTCGTCTTCACGGCGTTTTCCGGAAGTCATCAGGACGCCATCAAGAAGTGCCTCACCTGGCGGGCAGCACCCGGCCGCGAAGAACTTCCATGGGCCGTGGCCTATCTGCCCATCGACCCCGCAGACATCGGGCGGACCTATCAGGAGGTCATCCGAATCAACAGCCAGTCGGGCAAGGGTGGCGCCGCCTACGTTCTGGAGCAGGAGGCGGGCTATGCACTGCCACGCTGGTTGCAGATCGAATTCAGCGGTGTGGTGCAGCAGCACGCAGAGGACACGGCAACCGAGGTTGCCCCTGCCACGCTGGTCAGTCTTTTCGAAAGCGCCTTCCTCGCGCGCACCGGCCCGCTGGAACTGATGGGTTATCAGATTACCCGCGAGGGAGATGAAGACCGCCTTCAGGCGAGCCTGCGCGATGCCGGCCAGATCATCACCCTGCATGGGCGTGCAAGCGGGGCCATCGGCGCTTTCGTTGCCGCGCTCGAGCAACATCTCGGCGATCGCGTGGTACTGGTCGAGTACAACGAGCACAGTCTGGGCGGGCAAGCGGGGGCCGGCGCGGAGGCTGCAGCCTATGTTCAGCTGAGCCTCGGCAACCAGCGTTATTGCGGGGCCGGGCGCAGCAGCGATATCGTCGACGCTTCGCTGCGTGCAATCCTCGCCGCCGTCAACCAACGCCTCGCGTCCACTCGCCCTGCCGCAGCTGCATAGCTAACGCTGCCCGGGGTCGCCAGCGACGCCCGGGCAAGTTTCGGAGATGGTCATGACAGAAATCGAGAACCCTCTGCTCAAGCGCGAGGGGCTGCCGGCTTACGATCTCATCTGCCCCGAGCATGTCGTGCCCGCGGCCAATGCCATCGTAGCCCGCGGTCGCGAAATCCTGGCTGAAATCGAACAGGAACGCCGAACCGGGTGGGCGGCCCTGATGGGGCCGCTGGAAGAAATCGATCTGATGTTCGAATACGGCTGGTCACCCATCGGGCACCTGCTGGGCGTCGCCAACACCGACGCACTCCGCGCCGCGCACGATGAAGCCATGCCGCAGATCGTCGAATTTGGGCTTGCTCTGCGTCAAAGTCCGGCGATTTACGCGCGTCTGCGTGCGCTGCGCGACGGGGCAGACTGGCCGTCACTCAGCCTGGCCCAGCAGCGTATCGTGGAGCGCAGCCTGCAGTCTGCGGAGCTGTCAGGGATTCGTCTGGAAGGCGAGGCTCGCGCGCGTTTCAATGAAATCGAACAGGCGCTCTCGCAGCACGCGACGCGCTTTTCCAACCATTTGCTCGATGCAACCAAGGCTTGGTCTCTGGACCTGAAGGACGCCGCGCAGGTTGAAGGCCTGCCGGAAAGTCTTCGCCGACTCGCTGCCCAGGCGTGGACCAGCGCCCATCCTGAAGAGACCGCAGCAGATTCGGCATACGGGCCCTGGCGCATCACACTCGACGCCCCCTCCTTCGGCCCCTTCATGGAACATTGCCGCGACCGCAGCCTTCGCGAGTCCGTGTATCGCGCCTATCTCGCCCGGGCAGGCGCACCTCCCTACGACAACACTCCGTTGGTGAGTGAAATCCTCGCGCTACGCCACGAAAAAGCCAGACTGCTGGGCTACCCGAATCATGCCGCGGTGAGCCTTGCACAGAAGATGGCCGGTAGCGTCGGGGCGGTGGATGCCTTGCACGAGCGACTTCTGGAAGTCGCCTTGCCGGCAGCGCGTTGCGAATTTGCCGAACTCGAGTCTTTCGCACACCAAGCTGGGCAGCGCGAACCCCTCGCCCACTGGGATATCGCGTTCTGGGCGGAAAG
>JBIKOF010000388.1:0-2919 GCA_044358205.1 Gammaproteobacteria bacterium
CACGAGCACTGCGGCGAGAAAGCGCAACAGATCGAGATAAATCGAGACCGTTCGATTCATGGCGCAGCAGCGCCGGATTCTCCGTTAATCTGCGACGCGGAGCGCGGTCGGAACCACGCCCCTATGATGCGGGCGCTGTTCGCGAAGGGCACCCAATACAGCCGCCAGAGGCTCCCGTGCTCACCGGGCGGCATATCCGCCACCCCGAACTCCAGAACCTCGCGGGTTCGTCCGGGCAGATAAAGCGTGCCAAACATCCAGTCCCAGATGGCGAAGACCTCACCGAAGTTTCGATCCCAGTGGCGGGCGGCGCGGCTGTGGTGAATCTGATGCTGGGCAGGACTGATAAGAATCCGGTCGAGCAGGGGACCAAAGCTCAACCAGACGTGCGAGTGGCGCAGATTGGCCCCTGCAAGATGAAACAGGGAGAACACCAGGTTCGCGCCGAACAGGGTGAGGGGCGCTGCTTCTCCGACGAAGATCCACGTCACAACCCCTTGGACGGGTGCGACCAGCAAAAGATCGACCAGATTCGCGAACAGGTTGTAGACCGGGTGTTTGCGGAAGAGCGTAACGGGCGTGAGCACCTCGGCGCTGTGGTGCACCTTGTGGAATTCCCACAGCAAGGGAACCTTGTGCGACAGGGCATGCGTCGCGAAGGTGGAAAAATCCCTGATCATCGTGACCAGCAGGGCAATTGCGGTTGAGCTTGCGAGCGACCAGGCGAAGAGTTGGTGGCCAGCGCCCAGATGATTCTCCAGCCCGTATTGCACAGAGGTGGCAACGCCCGCCATGAGCCCACTGCCAAGAAATACGCGGGTCAGCAGCGCCGAAGGTGCAAAAAAGCGATTGAAGAGGAAGAGCTTGTAATCGAGCCGGGCGGAAGGGTGAAGATAGATTCGCTTCGGGAAAAGAAACCGCAGGATATTGCCTGCTTCGCCCCGGTAATATCGGTGCCAGGCCCAGGCGCCCATCAGAATGGAACTCAGCAGATAGACCCAGAAAAAATGGATCTCTGGATTGAGCAGCCAGCCGGGAAGCTCCACCAGGACACGCTGGAAGCCCTCACGCAGGGGGGAGGGAAGTCCATCCAGCAAGGCGCTGTTCAACAATTCGGGTTACTCCTCGGCAGACTGACCAAAGCCGACTGATGCGGCGCAGTATAAATGTCTCCTGCCAACGGAACCATTCGTACGCGTATCTCGTTGACCGAGATCAGTTCTGCGGCTCAGTCATGGCTGGGAACGGCCATCATGGTCGTCTGGATGCAGGCCACGTGTTTTTCCGTGACACCGTCGAGCGCATACACGTCGCCCGTGCAAACCGAGAGCGTTCGCCCCTGACGCAGAACTCGCCCACGCGCGCGCCAGCGTGACCCAAAAGCCGGCGCCATGAAATTGAACTTGAGCTCGACGGTCACGATGTCGAATGCGGGCTCCAGCAGGGTCTGGGCTGCATATCCTGTGGCGCTGTCGGCGAGGGCGACGAGCACGCTGCCATGAGCATGCCCCCCGGGTTGCTGCAGATCGGGCTGGTTATCCGCCTCGATTTCCACCATGCCGGGCGCGACCGACACGACGCGCGCCCCCAACACCCGGTGCATGAAATTTTGCGAGGCCAGGCTTGCCGCGACGCGCGCAGCGTAGTCGGGATTTCGAACCTTGAATTCATTCACGGTGCTCTCCTCGAATCGACTGGGGAACGGCGGCAAAACTGACGAGCCCGTGGCGCAGGACTTCCTGTCCCGTGCTGGACCACACACTGAAGGCGAAGTGCTGATCCTGGGGCTCGGAGACCCGCAGCACCAAAGTCTCCGGCATGCGCACGGTGCCGCTGAAGCGGCAGGCAATGCGCTGGACCCGGCTGCCATCCTCATCGAGACAAGCGCCGACCATACGTGAAAGCGCCCGACCCAGGGTGGCTGTGCCGTGCAGGATGGTACCGGGGAGGCCGGCGGCTTCCGCGACGGCAATGTCGGTATGGATAGGATTGTAGATACGGGCGCACTCTGTGTACCGATGGGCTGCGCCCAGCGGGATCTCCAGCGGCAGGTAGCGCGCAGGTGAGGTTTCGAGCGGCGGGCGTTCGGGAGGCGCCTCCCGAATGACATCGGGCTGTGCGCAATCCACCCCACGGAAAAGCGTGCCATGCCAGGTCTGGCAGAGCAGGTTTCCTGCCGCATCATGCGTGTCGATGCAGGTTGTCAGGAGTGCGCCCGGAGGGCGTTGCTGGAGCGCGACGGCCCGCGCGGTGCTCGTGACGATTTGTCCGGCGCGCAGCGGTCTGAATAGGTGCAGATCGTGTTCCGCATGAACGCCGCGCCCGCGACACGACGCATCGATGCCCAGCGCTGGCCCTTGCCGCAACGCGAGCACGGCCGGCCACTCGAGGCTCACTGGAAATAGTGGGTGAGCTGTCACGCCAACCCGAGTATCGAATAGAGCCGGGTTATGGTCATCCAACCCGGCAGCGAAGGCCATCAGCCAGCGCGCGTCGATAGTGTGGGTAACTGCGTAGGCAGGTTGCTCCAGCGCGGCTGCGGAAATTCTGGGGGGCGCCATGGAATCCCTTCGGGCGCCACGGAGGCGCCCGGGTTACGGTTAGGTCGCGAAAAAGCCCCTTACGCCGGCGAGCAGCGCTTCGCACTGTTCAAGCGGCGGTTCGTGACCGCAGGCGGGCAAGCGCAGGATTTCGGCTGTACGCAAGCGCTGCCCGAATTCGTCGGCATAGACCTTCGGAATGAGTCGATCATTTTCGCCCCAGACGACGAGACTTGGGGCGGTGATCCGATGGATGCGCTTGTTGAGTCCCTTGTCGGGAATAGGCCAGATGACCTTGCCCGTGCAACCGAGGGTCCAGATGAAATCCACCTGCCAGCGGGCTGCGGAGTCCTTGCCTTCGGGTGGGGTCATCCGCCGC
>JBIKOF010000387.1:0-2919 GCA_044358205.1 Gammaproteobacteria bacterium
GAGTGATCTGCGACCGCGTGAGCTGGTCGTCACCGTGGTGGCGATGCTCGCGATATTCGGTCTGACGTTCTTTGGGCTGCCGCGCTGACGGCGCGCGGCCACTCAGGTTTGGGTGCCGCCCACCGTCAAGCCATCGATGCGCAGGGTGGGCTGCCCGACGCCCACCGGCACTGACTGGCCATTCTTGCCGCAGGTGCCCACGCCGCTGTCGAGCGCCAGATCATTGCCTATCATCGAAACCCGGGTGAGCACCTCGGGACCACTGCCGATAAGCGTGGCGCCTTTCACGGGTGCCGTTACGCGGCCGTCCTCGATAAGGTAGGCCTCGCTCGCGCTGAAGACGAACTTGCCGTTGGTGATGTCGACCTGGCCGCCGCCAAAACTTACGGCATAGAGGCCTCGCTGGACCGAGCGCAGGATCTCATCTGCCGAGTGCGTGCCGTTCAACATGTAGGTATTGGTCATGCGCGGCATGGGGCGATGCGCATAAGACTGGCGGCGCCCGTTACCCGTAGGCGCGACACCCATGAGCCGCGCATTCTGCTTGTCCTGAAGGTAGCCGCGCAGGATCCCGTCTTCGATGAGTACCGTGCGCTGGCCGGGTGTGCCTTCATCATCCACGCTGAGTGAGCCACGGCGTCCCTCCGGGGTGGCGTCGTCCACGACGGTGCAGCCCGGTGCGGCCACCCGCTGCCCGACCCGACCCGCAAAAGCCGAGGTGCCCTTCCGGTTGAAGTCGCCCTCGAGTCCGTGCCCGATAGCTTCGTGCAGAAGGATTCCGGGCCAACCGGCGCCCAGAACCACGGTCATCTCGCCGGCCGGGGCGGGGCGCGCCTCCAGCGCGACGAGCGCCTGACGCAGGGCCTCGTCGGCCACGGCTTGTGCCCGACCTTCCTCCAGGAACCACGCATAACCCGAACGCCCGCCGGCGCCGTGGCTGGCACTTTCGCGACGCCCGTTCTCTTCCACATGCACGGTCACGTTGAGGCGGACCAGCGGGCGGATGTCCGCGACCAGCGTTCCGTCGCTGCCGGCGATCAGGACTTCGGTGTGGCGACCGGTCAGGCTTGCCATCACCCGGCGTACACGCGGGTCAGCGGCCCGGACCCGGGCATCCAGGTCGCGTAACAGCGCGATTTTGCTTGCCGATGGCAGGCTCGAAATGGGGTCTTCTACCCCATACCGGGCGGGTACGGCGGAACCTCCTCGCAGCGAGACATGGCCATCGTTGCCCTGACGACTGATGGCACGGGCGGCGTGCGCGGCCTGCCGCAGTGCCGGCAAGGCGAATTCATCCGAGTAAGCAAAGCCGGTTTTCTCGCCGCTGACCACGCGGATCCCCACCCCCTGCTCGAGCGAGTAGCTTCCGTCCCGCACGATGCCGTCTTCCAGGCTGAAGCCCTCACCACGGGAGTACTCGAAATAGAGATCGGCGAGATCGACCGCAGGACCGGCCACTTCTCCCAGAACCTGTTCAAGGGTGGCGAGCGTGAGTCCCGCGGGCTCGAGCAGGTGTTGCTGGACTGTGTTCAACTGGGCGCTGGGACTCATGGTGATGGCAGGGCCTCGATTGGCTGGGTGCGATGGGTTTCCGGCGCGGAAAAAACGGGGCAGCTTGAAGTTTCGGCCGCGTTTGACAGGTGGAGCCCGGGTCGGTAGCGTGCGGCCACCCGAGTCTGTCCACCCTCAATAGGTAGTGTAATCACCTTGGCCAGAGAATTCCCCCGCATCCAGCGGCTTCCTCCCTATGTGTTCAATGTCGTGGGCGAACTCAAGATGGCTGCGCGCCGCCGCGGCGAGGACGTCATCGACCTGAGTATGGGCAATCCCGATCAGCCCACGCCCCAGCACATCGTCGATAAACTTATCGAAGTGGCGCAGCGCGGAGATTCGCATCGCTACTCCGTCTCAAAGGGCATTCCGCGGCTGCGGCGTGCCATTTGCGAGTGGTACCGCACCCGCTACGACGTATCCCTCGATCCGGATAGCGAAGCCATCGTGACGATTGGATCGAAGGAAGGACTAGCCCATCTGGCGCTTGCCACGGTAGACCACGGTGACGTGGTGATGGTTCCGAATCCGTCTTATCCCATCCACCCCTATGGGTTCGTGATTGCAGGAGCCGATATCCGGCACGTGCCAATCGGCCCGGGTGTGGATTTCTTCTCCGAGCTCGAGCAGGCCATTCGCAATACCTGGCCGCGGCCGAAAATGCTGCTGTTGAACTTTCCGAGCAATCCGACCACGCATTGCGTCGACCTCGATTTCTTCAAGCGCGTCATCGAGATCGCCCGCGAGCACAATATCTACGTGGTGCACGATCTCGCCTATGCCGATCTGGTGTTCGATGGCTACAAGGCCCCCTCGATCATGCAGGTGCCCGGCGCCAAGGACATCGCGGTGGAGTTCTTTACGCTCTCCAAGAGTTACAACATGCCCGGCTGGCGTATTGGTTTCATGGTGGGCAATCCTGACCTCGTCTATGCGCTTGGGCGCATGAAGTCCTATCTCGACTACGGGATGTTTACCCCCGTGCAGGTGGCTGCAATCACTGCGCTCGAGGGTCCGCAGGACTGCGTCGCGGAAATTCGCGATATGTACCAGGCGCGGCGTGATGTGCTCTGTGATGGGTTGAACGCAGCTGGCTGGGCGGTGGAAAGACCGCGGGGCACGATGTTCGTGTGGGCGGAAATCCCGGAACCTTTCCGGGCCTTGGGTTCACTCGAGTTCTCGAAGCGTCTGCTGCTCGATGCCAAGGTGGCCGTGTCGCCGGGTATCGGTTTCGGCGAGTATGGCGACAACTTCGTGCGCTTTGCACTGATCGAGAATCCCCACCGTACCCGTCAGGCCCTGCGCAGCATCAAGGAAATGCTGAGGGATCCTGAGCGCAGTCTGGCCGGCGCCGCGCGCGATCAAGCC
>JBIKOF010000389.1:0-2918 GCA_044358205.1 Gammaproteobacteria bacterium
GTATCAACGCGGGTCATCGAAGCCCTCAGCGCGTTCGCAGGGGAAACGAGCTTCGACAAAAAAACCGCCACCTGCATGACGGCCAGACTCAAAACTGCCGTTAAGGGCATGTGCGCGTTCGCGCATTCCAAGCAAGCCGAAGCCAGAACCCGAGATTACTCCGTCTAGCCCGCCGTTGCCGTCGTCCTCGACGCGCAGGACAAGACTGCGCCGCGCGCCATCGAAGCGTTCGCGCAGGCTTATGGTGACGTGTCTAGCGGCGGCGTAGCGGGCTGCATTCGTGAGCGCCTCTTGCACGATGCGATAGACCGCGATGGCTGTTTCGTCGGACAGTGGCTGGGCGATCGCGGGGGGTGCGATGTCGAGAACGTGCAGCGTTTCGGGATTTTCGTCACGCCAACGTTCAACCAGCGCGTCGAGCGCGTCCTCGATACCGCCGGTATCAAGCTCCACTGGCCGAAGCCTCCGGAGCTGCTCGCGCAGTTTGCCTTGGATGTGCGCCGTGTTGCGATCGATTCGGGTTGCGGCTTCTGTGACCGCGACATCCGGATTGCCTGACAACAATGCCGCGCCTAGCCGGATGGCCGTGAGGTGCTGGCCGATGTCATCGTGGATTTCGTGGGCCGTCTGTCTTCGCTCGGCTTCCTGCACCTCGATCGTATGGCGGGCAAGCTGCCGGTTTTCCGCCACGAGGCCAGCGAGGCGCTGGCGCGCCTGCTCACGTTCGGCGAACGCAATCCGCATCTCCGCCACGCGACGCAGCGCAAACCAGGCAATCATCAGCGCAGAGAAGAAAGCCCCCAGCACGAGTTCATCAAGCTGCATCCCTTCGAATTGTGCCACCCAGTGATTGAAGCGCTCCGCCAGGTCGAAGATGAAGGTCAGCATCGCAAACAGCGCGATGGCGCTGGCTGCCACCAGCGCATCCCGCAAGGAGGTATCGTGCGTCATGCGAGGCATCAGGCCCCGGTGTGAAAGGTCACCCAGTCTTCCAGTGGCGCGCGCGCGGTTCTGAGCGTGTTCTCGATAGCGCTTTCGTCCTCATGACCAAGCGACATGCCGCAGAGCACCGTTTCATGGTCTGGCAGATTGAGGTGCTTACGGATGATCGAATGAAACTGCACGAAGGCGAACTGTGGACAGGTATGCAGACCGCGGGCGCGGGCAGCGGTCATCACATTGCCCATGAACATGCCGTAGTCGATCCAGGCGGCGTAGCCAAGACTGCGGTCGATGGTGAAGATGATTCCGACCGGGGCATCGAAGAACTGGAAGTTACGGGCATGCTGGGCATGGGTTCGCTCACGATCACCCTTGCCGATGCCGAGCAGGCCATAGAGATCCCAGCCCACCTTGCGGCGGCGGTCGATATAGGGGGACTTCCACTCCGAAGGGTAGATGGGGAATTCAGCTTCGTGGGCGGCCAGCGCCACCGGGTCGTTGAACACGGTAAGGATGTCGCGCGAAAGCGCTTCCTTGGCCTCGCCAGTGAGCACATGCGCGAGCCAGGGCTGGATATTGGTGCCAGAGGCCGAACGTGCCGCGACGCTCAGAATTTCGCGAACCGTCTCCGGGGGAATTGGGGTTGGCAGAAATGCGCGCACCGAGCGGCGGGAGCTGAGCGCCTCATCGACGACATTCACGGAAGATGCGGACATCGGCTGACCCTTCGCGAGAAAACCGCATTCTAGACGGATCTCGGGGCTGCATCGGATCCCCGCGCGGGGCCGACGCCCCAAAAGAACTACCCAAGCCGGGGGCTCGGCCGCGCAAGGGTCCTGCGCGAGGATCGAGCATGCCGGAATACGACACCCGGTCTTCGACCCCTCACGAAAAGAACCGCCCATGCCCGCGAATCCGCCAGAGCTCGTGCCCGCGACTGTGAATGTGCCTGCCCATGGACGCTTCGGTTTCCAGCAGGGCGACCCCGTGTGGCTTGCGTATTGTCGGGTGGGTGGGCGTCACGTCGGCGCACTGGTGGCACTTATTCTGTTTCCGCCCTCGTGGCCGCTGCTGAAACTGCTGCTGGTGAGCTATCTGATCCGTATCTGGGCAATGGAGGCGGTCTATCACCGTTACTTCTCGCACGCGAGCTATCGCGCGAGCCGCGGCGTCCAATTCCTGCTTGCACTCATCGGCACGCAGTGCGGACAGCGCGGCCCGCTGTGGTGGGCATCCACCCACCGCACGCATCACCAGCATGCCGACCGCCCTGCCGACCCGCACTCGCCGACCCAAGGGGGATTTCTGCACGCCCATGCGCGCTGGCTAACACAGCGCAAACAGCTGGGGACCGATCTCGACCGCGTGGCGGATTTTGCGCGTTACCCGGAATTACGCTGGCTCAATCGCTACTACTGGGTTCCGCTTTATCTCGCCGTGCCCCTGCTGTGGCTGGTAGGCGAGGCGGGCTGGTTGGGCGCGGAAGTGTCGGGATGGGCGGCTGTGCTGTGGGGTGGCTACCTGCCGACGACCCTCGCGCTACACATGACGTCATTGGTCAATTCCATCGGACACATGCCTAGTATCCCGGGTGGATATCGCCGGTTTCCCCGCCTCGCAGATTCATCGGTCAACCGGCCCCTGCTGGCGCTGCTGATGCTCGGTGCGGGATGGCACAACAACCACCATCGCTTTGGCGGCGCCGCGCGGGCAGGATTTGCCTGGTACGAGTTTGATCCCGTCTACTGGACCTTGCGTGTACTCGCCACGCTTGGGGTGGTGTCGGGGCTGAAGTCGGAGATCCCGGCGTCCGTGCTGCGTGAGGGTGGTCTGGGAGAACGGGCGAGTAGAAACGCAGAGGACCCACGCGACCTTCCCCGAGCCGGGGCTTCCGAAACAGGCTGAGCGTTGAGCGCGTCTTGGCTATGCCAACGCGCTGACCGCGGTCTTAGCCACCCTCGAGTGCCGGCAGGAAA
>JBIKOF010000024.1:0-10069 GCA_044358205.1 Gammaproteobacteria bacterium
CGACACTTACTCATACAAAGGCATGATGTTCTCCGGCGTGCCAAACCTCGTCTACACGCTGGGCTACATCAATGCGTCCTGGACGCTGCGGTCCGAATTGGTCGCGGAGTTCGTCTGTCGCCTCGTCAATCACCTGCATGCCCAGGGGCTACGTCAGTGCACCCCAGTGCTCCGCGAGAACGAGCGCGACATGCCAAAACGGCCGCTGATCGACGATTTCTCGCCGGGCTACATTCAGCGCGCCATCGCGCACATGGCCCGCCAGGGCGATCGGGCGCCCTGGATCAACCGGCAGAACTATCTGGAAGATCGCAAGATGATTCGCGAGGAGTCGCTCGAGGATGGTGTGCTGAAGTTCTCGAATCCGCCGGCCAGTCATGCGGCACCCGCCGCGCGTCACGCGGCCTGAATTCAGACCGCACGCGGCGGACTCAGCTCCACTTCAAGTGATTCAATCACCCGGAAGCGGGCCCGGCGCGGGCGAACGGTAGGGCCTACAGGCCGGACTGAGGGAAATCGCTGGAGCAGGAGACCAAACGCCAGACTCGCTTCCATGCGCGCCACGGCATTGCCGGCGCAGGTATGGATGCCGTGCGAGAACGCCAGGTGTCGATTGGGTTCCCGGGCGATATCGAAGCGATCGGGGTCCGGAAACTGCAATGGGTCGCGATTGGCTGCCGCAATTCCCAGATGCAGGTAAGTCCCCGCCGGCAGCGCAACACCGCCCACCTCGGTATCGCGCGTGGTGCGCCGATTACCGATCTGCAGCGGGCTCTCCATGCGCAGCATTTCTTCGATGGCGGGTTTTACCAGCGCCGGATCGGCGATGAGCCGCGCCATCTGGTCCGGATGACGGAACAACAAATCCATGCCGTTGGCAATGAGGCTTCCCGTGGTGTCATGTCCCGCGTTCAGCATGAAGATCGAATTGTGCAGAATCTCGAGCTCGCTCAAGCCCTCCCCTTTCTCGCTCGCTTCGATGAGCGCCCACAGCACATCGACCTCGTGAGGTGCGGGGGGCGAGCGGCGCTTGCGGGCAATGAGATCACGCAGATAGGACTTGGCGTCTTCCACTGCGCTGTTGCCGTCGGCCAGCTCGGCCGCCGTACGCACGGGTTCGAGCGCGCCCAGAATGGCGGCCGCCCAGTGCTGCAAAGGCTCCCGTTCATCCCACGGCAGTCCCAGTAGGTCACCGATGAGGTTCAAGGGAATCACCAGCGCAAAATCTCGGACAAGATCGATACGACCTGCCGTGGCCGCACGGTCAAGCAACCGGTCCACCATGCGCCCGATGCTCTCTTCCATCCGGCGCAGTGTGCGTGCGGCGAAGAAAGGGCCAAGCAGGCGCCGGACACGGGTGTGATAGGGCGGATCGTTGAACACGAGCGATGTCGTGTGGTGTTCATAAAGCGGGGAGTCACCAAAACGGGGTCGGAAATCCACGCGTTTGTCGGAACTGAAGGTGACGGGATCTGCCATGACCTGGCGCACATCCTCGTAGCGCGTCAGAAGGTAGCTGCCATCAGGCTGACGGCACAGGGGCGCGTGTTGCCGTAGGGCGTGATATGTCGGATAGGGGTTGCGGCAGAAATCGATATCGACCGCCGCGAGCACGAAGTTCTGAGCGTCCTCCACACCAGGGCCCGTAAAGATGTCCTCCGCGTGCTCAGTCGCGGCGTGCCCTCTTTCAGTTGAATGACTCATGGCCCTACGTTAATGCGGCACCCTTCGCCGCGCCAGAGGAGGCGGCACTGGGCCCCAAACAGGGGCAGTCCTCGGGAAGCTGCGGTAAGCTTGCCGCCTGCGCCGGGGCACGCGGAGCACTCTTAACCGGCCCCTGTTGAAACCGTGGAGAACGCACATGCCATCGTTTGATTTCTTCTGCCCAGCCAACGGGCAGACCGTTGAAGTGATGCTGAAACTGCACGAGAGCCTGACGACCTGGGGCGAGCTGTGCACGCGCAAGGGTATCGATCCGGGCGACACGCCGCCCGACTCGCCCATCGAAAAGCGCTTCACCTCTGCGGTGGTGATGGACAAGTCCAAAATGGGCAGTGGCGTGCCGCCCGTGAACATGGCCTACACCGGCAAATCTGCCAGCTACAACACCTAGGCAAACATTAAGGAAAGGGGATTCCCATGCCTGTCGCCCGTCTCGAACGCACCGTCTCCGCCCCGCTCGCTTACTGCTGGGACTGGCTCGCGGATTTTGGAGCCCTCGACAAGCTGCATCCGCCCGGCAACCTCATCGAGTTTCGCTGCGAAGGCAGTTATCCCGGTGCCCGCCGTTTCGCGCGCTTCAAGCCCGAGATGCAAATCGAGGGGATGATCATCGAACGCCTCGAGCTGGCCGTTGCGCCCCATGTGATCGCCTATTCGATCGTCGAAGAATATCCGCTGCCGATGCGTGACTACACGGCTGTCGTTCAGTTCCAAGCACGTGGTGACAAGGCCACGGCCATCATCTGGGAAGGCCACTACACCGAGCACGGCCTGCCCGCCGAGCAGATGAACGGTCTGCTGCGAGACTTCTACACCCTGTTTCTGGACAACATCGAGAAGGCCTACGCGCTCGGGCGTGCGGTGGGTCAGACGCCCTACTGAAATCCGGACTCTGGCATCGCGCTCAGCGATCTTTCCCCTCGCCGAGCGCTCTTTGCAGGGCCGTCGCCAGCGAGCCTGCGGGCTTGGGCGTGGCAGCCGGCTTGCGCGGCCCAGCGCCTGCTTGTGGAGCTGGTTTACGGTCTCTTCGCTCTCCACCATTCCGCGGCCGGTGGTCGCCGGCGGGCTGCGCCGCGCGCCCCTCTGCCGCATTCACGTCATCGTCGAGGCGCAGGCTGAGCGCGATACGCTGGCGCTGAAGGTCGACCTCCAGCACTTTCACCTTTACCAGATCCCCTGCCTTGACCACCTCACGCGGGTCGCGCACGAAGCGATGCGACAACGCCGAGACATGCACGAGCCCATCCTGGTGCACACCAATATCAACGAACGCACCGAAGTTGGCGACGTTGCTCACCACGCCCTCCAGCACCATGCCGGGCTCGAGATCCGAAATCTTCTCGACCCCTTCGCGGAAGTTGGCCATCTGGAAGGCTGGCCTCGGATCGCGGCCAGGTTTCTCCAGCTCCTTCAAAATGTCACGGACGGTCGGTAGACCGAAGGTTTCATCGACATATCGTGACGGCTCTACATCCCGCAGCAGCTCGCTACGGCCCATGACCTCGGTGACCGGGCGCTGCAGATCGGCCAGCAGCTTTTCAACCAGGGGATACGCCTCTGGGTGCACCGCCGAGGCGTCTAGCGGTGTGTCCCCGCCAATGACGCGCAAAAAGCCTGCAGCCTGTTCAAAGGTCTTGGGGCCCAGACGCGGAACGGCCTTGAGCGCCTCGCGACTGCGAAAAGGTCCGTGTTGGTCGCGGTGGCGCACAATGTTCTCGGCCACCGTGGTGGACAAACCGGAAACACGCCCCAGCAATGGCACGGAGGCCGTGTTCAGATCGATGCCCACTGCATTCACACAGTCCTCCACCACCGCCTCCAGGGAGCGTGCGAGCGTGGTCTGGCTTACATCATGTTGATACTGGCCCACCCCAATGGCGCGTGGTTCGATCTTCACAAGCTCGGCGAGCGGATCCTGCAGACGCCGGGCAATCGAGACGGCGCCGCGCAGGCTCACATCCAGCTCCGGAAATTCGCGCGCAGCAAGTTCCGATGCTGAATACACCGAGGCACCGGCTTCGGAGACCACCACCCGGGCGAGGCGCAAATCGGGCTCGCGCTTGAGCAATTCGGCCACCAGTCGGTCGGTCTCGCGCGACGCCGTGCCATTGCCGATGGCGACCAGCTCCACCTGATGTTTGCGCGCAAGCGTCGAGAGGGTGCGTAAGGCTCCCTCGACGTCATTCCGCGGCGGGTGGGGATAAAGGGTGGTGGTTTCCACCAGCTTGCCGGTGCCATCCACTATCGCCAGCTTCACGCCGGTGCGAATCCCGGGGTCTAGCCCCATGGTGGCGCGAGGCCCCGCTGGCGCGGCGAGCAGCAGGTCGTGCAGATTGCGTGCAAACACGCGGATCGCTTCCTCGTCCGCGCGCGTCTTCACTTCTCCCAGCAGCTCACCTTCCAGTTGCCAGGCGAGCTTCACCTTCCAGGTCCAGCGCGCGGTCTCCATGAGCCACGCATCCGCGGGGCGGCCGCGCTGCTGGAAGCCTGCATGGGCTGCAATCATGCCTTCGCAGATCCCCGGCGGTGGCGGTGGATTAGCCTCGTCCATCTCCTGCGGCAGCCGCAGTTGCAGACGCAGGATTTCCTCTTTCCGGCCCCTGAACAGGGCCAAGGCGCGGTGGGAGGGGATCCCGGCGAGGGGCTCCGCGTGCGCGAAATAGTCACGGAATTTTGCGCCTTCCGTCTCCTTGCCCTCGACCACCTGAGATACCAGCAAGGCGTTTTGCGTCAGGTGGGTGCGCAGACGATCCAGCAGTTCCGCCTGTTCGGCCAAACGTTCCATAAGGATCTGGCGCGCGCCGTCGAGCGCCGCTTTCACGTCTGCCACACCTGGGTTGTCACCTTCGTCGGTCACGAACGGTTCACGCAGGAAGCCCACCGCGACTTCCTCCGGTCGCTGTTCGGGATTGGCGACCAGCGCATCGGCCAGGCCTTCCAGACCAGCCTCACGCGCAATCTGGGCCTTGGTCCGGCGTTTCGGGCGGTAGGGTAGATAGAGATCTTCCAGCCGCTGACGGGTTTCGGCGGCAAGAATGCTGGCTTGCAGCTCGGGTGTCAGCCGACCCTGCTCGCGAATGCTGTCAAGGATCGTGTCCCGCCGCGCCTCAAGTTCTCGCAAGTAGCTGAGGCGTTCCTCGAGATAGCGGAGTTGGGTGTCGTCCAGCCCCCCCGTGTGTTCCTTGCGATAGCGGGCGACGAACGGCACTGTCGCGCCCCCGTCGAAAAGTTCGACGGCAGATTCGATCTGACGGGTTTCAACCTTGAGTTCGGCAGCGATGCGGGCGGCGATGTTCTGGGTCATGCGGTGTTGCCAAGAAGGGGCGCGGACTATCACCCAGCGCCGCGCGAGCTGCAAGCCGGGCCTCCGTTGGTCCGTGGTTTGGGACCACCTTCCGTTCCCGCGCGGCGGCCCGCCCGCTGTACAGCGTACAAGCGGATGATCTTTAATCGAACGCGTCGTGCATCAGTCGGCTTCGGAGGACAAACCCTTGGACTTCAATCTTTTCACCTACTGCACCATGGGTCGCCGGCAGGAGCTCGAGGCGGGTCTGGCCGGCCTGCGCGAGGATCTCTACCAGCGCATGCTCGATGAGCTCGCCAGCATCGTGGGGCTCGCCGACGATCTGGGCTACGCGGGTTTCGGTCACCCCGAGCACCACCTTCAAATCGAGGGCTGCGAGGCGTCTAACGATCTCGCCGCCATGGCCATGTTTCTCGCCAGCCACTCGCGGCGCCTGCGCATCATCTCCTGTGGCTGGGTCTCCACCACCCACAACCCGGTGCGGGCCGCCGAGACCATCGCGACGCTGGACCACATGCTGCGTGGCCGCTTCGCGTTCGGATTGGTGCGCGGTTATCAGTATCGCTGGGTAGAAAACTTCAAGGTCCAGCCGTCATTTGCCGCGGTCGGTCCCTGGAACAAGGACAGCGCGGATGATCTGCGTAACCGGGCACACTTCGCCGAATACGTCGGAATCGTGCTGAAGGCACTCACGGCGGAGACCTTCTCGCACCGCGGGGATTTTTGGCAATTCCCGGCGGTGGGCATGAAAAATCCGCACATGCATGCGGTGTATACCGATTTTGGTCGCGGCGTGTCGGCCGATATGACAATTGAGGAAATCGGCATCGCACCGCGCCCCTACCAGAAGCCCTATCCACAACTTTACGGGGGCTTCGGTGCCTCGGTACGCACCGCGCTCTTCTGGGCCCGGCACAATGGTCGTCCTATCGTGATGAGCGGCAACCTCGATTTCTGCGAGATGCTGTGGACGCGTTATCGCGAGGAAGCGGCCCGTTGGGGACATGAAAATCCACCAGGCGCCCAGGTTGCCTGGGGCGGCCTGATGCTCTGCGCACCAACCGACGCGCAGGCAGAACAGCAATTCGAAGACTTCCGATGGTTCTGGGAGCGCTGGTCGATTCCCTTCGGCAATCCTCTCCCGGAGTTGCTGGTGGGCAGCCCGGACACCATTTCGCGCAAGATAGAGGCCGCGCAGCAGCGCTTCAATCCGCAGGAGTGCTTCCTGATCATTCCGCAGGGTCTGCATCCGGCATCGCAAGTGGGCGATTCGCTAGACCTCTTCGCGCGTAAGGTCATGCCCAGGTTCAGCGCAGGGACCTGATTAAAACCGGTAGGACATCCAGGTCTGGATGACGGTGAAATCGTCATCGCTGCCGAAGAACTCGCTTGCCGCAGTATCCGGGGTGGACCACACCAGCCCCGCGTAGGCAAAGACTTTCTCGCCGAAGTACTCGATGCCAAGATTTAGCTCATCGGCCCAGTCGCTGGAGGAGAGCGGAACCCCGAAGTAGTTCTTCTCTTCCAGATCGTGACGGTAGTAGTAGAGCGTGACGTGGATGTCTTCGCGGGGCACAAGCTCGAACTTGTACATCTTCGAAATCTGGTTGGCGTTGAAGAGATGGTACTCGCCCGCGATTTCACCCATGTACCAGGTGTCCCATTCGCGGATGTAGAAGGTGTAGAACATCGAGCGATAGCCATCGTTTTCCGGGGTTTCCGGGTCGTCACCAGAGAATCGCGCGTAACGCAGGCTGATGGTCGGGGTCCAGAAAAGCTCGGGGAAATGGTATTGACCCTCGAGATGCCAGCCCCAGGCATCATTTTCGCGCTGTGCATCGGCGTCGGTGCCGACCTGGCGCACGAGTTCCCCGTAGAGCAGCAGATTAGGCACACCGGGCACGGGGACGTCGGTCGCCCGGAAGTCCCACACGTTGAGGCCATCGTAATTGACGCGGTCTCCCTCCAGCACCTCGAAATACATGAACCCCAGCTTGCCGAGTTCTGGCCGCACCGTGGTCTCGAGGTTCACGCCCACCATGCGCGAGTCGCCAAAATCACGGTCACTGCGCAGCCAGAACACCTCCCCGCGCAGAGGCTCGGTGGTGACCTTGAGGATGGCGGAGTTACGCCAGGACTCGAAGGGCACGACCCAATAGTTGCCATCCCGGGCACCGGTTTCGAAGTTGCCGTCGGCGATCAGCAAACCGTCGCCGACGGCGTAGGGTTGCGCACCGATAGAAAAATCGAAGGTTTCGTTGCGCCAGCCCAGATGTGCCTCATCGGTATCCACGGCCGCGTCTCCGCTGCGAGCAAAATTACCGGCAATTTCACCGTCGAGGCCGGTGGTCGCTGCAGCCACGGACACCCCGCCGTAAAGCGTCGAGCCCGATAAATCCCAGCTCGCGCCCAGGCGAGGCTCTATGGAAGCGGCAAAGGCATTGCGTTCCCGCTCGCCGGGATCATCGGTGGCGCCGTAACCAAAGTTGATCCCCGTGGCTTGCTGGGCACCGAAACGCAGTTGAGCGGAAGGTTCCAGCGTCAGGTCACCCCGAGTGAAGGCTTCGAAGGCCAGTGCATGGTGGTCAGCCAGGAGGAGCCCGATGCCGAGTAACATGGCGCCGGATTTGCCGATGCGGATATCGTCGGATTTTTCCGGGGACTGGCGTTTCATCGCGGGACGCTTTAGAAGTTCGGTTCTGTGGCCGGGCCACGCTAGCCAGAATGCCTGCCCGCTGCAAGCAAAGAACCGCACCCGTTACAGACCAGCTGCATGAGGATGCTTGATACGCATGGGCCATACCAACCGTTTTCGCTTTGGAGTTTTGATCACGTTTGGCGTCTTGCTGCACGTCATGCTTCCTCGCATGGCGTTCGCGGCCGCGCGTGCGGGACAGGAAGTTACCGGTCGGGTGCAGGATCCCTCGGGAACCGCGCTCGCTGGCGTCTTCGTCACCGCGCGGGAGGGCAAAAGCCAGCGTGAGATCAGCGTCTACACCGATGCCAAAGGGCGCTATGCACTCAAGCTCCCTGCCTCTGGTGAGTGGACCCTGCGCGTGCACCACGCGCGGCTCACCGCGGTCGAGAAACCGGCGCCCACGGCGGGCGACAGCCTGGACTTTGCGCTGCCCCCCGCCACCGATCCGCGTCTGGGTGCCACCACAGCCGCATGGTTCGCACACGTCCCTGACAGTCCGGAAAAACGCGAGTTCATATTGAACTGCGCCTCATGCCACGAGATTTCCCACGGCCGAATCTTCAAGGACGGCGTTCTACGCGATCGCGCGGGTTGGGTCGCCGGCATCACGCTGATGAAGGCATTGGATGCCTACTCGGTAATTCCGCCCGACTTCGGCACCGAGCAATACGCCGACTGGCTCGCCTCGCAGTTCACCCCGGCAAGGGTAGCCGAGGTCAAGGCTCAGGCCTTTGCCGATGCCTCGCTCGCGCAGGAGGGGGTCGTCATCACCGAATATGCGGTACCGGTGGCAAGCGAGCTTCCGCATGATCTGGTCGTAGGCCCCGATGGCCGAATCTGGATTACCGCTTTTTGGACCAACGAAATTTGGGCCATGACGACGGACACAGGCACCTTCACCCACTATGCGGTCAATGCCGAGAAGGACGCCGTGGCGCAGGTTCGGGCGCTCGAATTCGACAAACAGGGGAAGCTATGGCTGGTGAACGGTGGAACTTCGGCTGTGGTGCGTCTGGACCCGGAAACCCGGGACTTTCAAACCTTCAAGGTCGGGATGTACCCACATGACATCGTCCTCGACAGCGCCGGTAATGCCTGGGTGAACGACTACTTCGCGAAACAGGAACGTATTGCCCGAGTTGCCGCGCGCGATGGCAAGGTCACCGTGATTCCCCTCCCCTCTGCACCACGTCCGGCAAGCGAAGGCGTTCCGCTGTCCTATGGCTTGCAAGTCGATGCCAAGGATCGCCTGTGGAGCACCCAGCTAGCCGCCAACACGCTCATCCGTTACGACATCGCAACCGGTGAATCAAAGCTCTATCCCATGCCCGAAGCGAATAGCGGCCCACGGCGCACGGCCGTGGGCCCAGACGGCCGCATCTGGATCCCGGAATTCAACACCGGTTTTCTAGCGTGCTTCGACCCGGCGACCGAGCGCTTCGAACGCTTTGATACAGGGCTTGGAGCGAGCGGCGTCTATGATGTCGCCGTGGATATGCGTTCGGGAGATGTGTGGCTGGGGGCGGCGCTGGCCTCTGAACTGATCCGCTTCGATATTCGCACCAAGCGCTTTACCCACTATCCGCTCCCGACCGAACCCGCCTACATGCGGCATCTCGCCGTGGATCCCGCGAACGGTGATGTGTGGACCGCCTACTCCTCGCTGCCGACTGCGGTGCCAAAAATTGCACGCCTGAGCCGCCGCGCAAACATCCCGTGAGCGCGCGCTCCCTGCTCGACATTGACGATCGGGCCGAGGCCCTCGCGGCGTTCAGTCCTAACGCGCTGTGGGCGCTCTTCGACGGCAATCGCGAGACGATGAATCTGGCCCACGAATGCCTGGACCGGCATTGCGGCAAGGGCACTGCGGTCAGCGTCAAATTTGAAGACGGGCACCTCGAGCATTACAGTTTCGACGACCTCGCCGAACTGAGCGCACGCTTTGCACACTGGCTGGTGCGTCGAGGCATCGAACCCGGTGATCGGGTAGCTTTGATGCTGGAGCCCGGCAAGGCCTTCTACACCTGTCTCTTCGGCGCTATCAAACGGGGCGCGATCGCGGTTCCGCTGTTTACACTCTTCGGCCCCGAGGGACTCGCCCTACGCGTGAACGACTGCAAGCCCGCCCTGCTGCTGGTAGCGGGTGATGCCTCGGCGATTGCCGCCAAGTACCCCGGGATGCAAGTCGTTACAGTCGACGCTGCTTTTTGGGCCGCCCTGCGCGCCGAACCCGCGCATTGGTCCTGTGTCACCCGCGCCCGTGATCTCGCCGTGTTCCAGTACACCTCGGGTACTACGCGCGCCTTACCGGAAGCGGTGAAACACACCCATCGCTCTGTGGTGAC
>JBIKOF010000025.1:0-10062 GCA_044358205.1 Gammaproteobacteria bacterium
TATTATCAATTGTGAATTCTGCAAAACACGCGCAGGCCGCAGTGCGATAGCCTGCGCGGGGATCGGGAGATCCGACGGGTTATTTTCTGACGCACGCCAGGCTGATTGCCCAGCCTGTCGGCAGAGCGCATGAGGATTTGATGATGAGCAAGAACGTCTTGCTGGCCACTGTGTGGGTACTGCTGCTTGCGCTCAGTCTGCCGGCCACCGCCCACCGGGAGACGGCCGCGCGTGCGCCGCTGGTCATTGGCCACCGCGGCGGCGGTAACGGCTATCTGCCAGAACACACCCTTGCGGCCTACGCGCTAGGAATCGAACTTGGCGCTGATTACATCGAAGCGGATCTCGTGGCTACCAAGGACGGACACCTCATCGCCCGTCACGAACCGAACATCAGTCAAACCACCAACGTGGGTGATTTGCCCGAATTTGCGGCGCGCAGGCGCACGATATTGCTCGACGGCGTCCCCGAGACAGGTTTCTTCGCCAGCGACTTCACGCTCGCCGAGATCAGGAAAATTCGCGCGATTCAAGCCTTCCCCGAGCGCGGCACCCAGTTAGACGGCCAGTTCTCGATCCCAACCCTGCCCGAGATCATCGAATTGCTTAAGCGCAAGTCCAAAGAAAAGGGCCGCCGCATCGGGCTTTACCTCGAGACCAAGCATCCAACCTACCACCAGCGCATCGGCTTGCCGCTGGAAGACAGAATGCTTGCCGTGCTTGGCAGGGCCGGTCTCAATCACCACGATGCACCGGTGTTCATCGAGTCCTTCGAGACGGCCAATCTGCGCTACCTGAACCAGCGCACGTCGCTCCATTTGGTTCAACTCGCGGACGGCGCAGAAATCGACCCATCGGGGAACCTTGTTTTCACGCCGCCCTTGGACAAGCCCTACGACTGGGTGGTGTCCAACCGCGCGGGCAATTTCGGGGATCTGCTCACTCCGACGGGCTTGGCCGAGGTCGCGACCTATGCCGACGGCATTGGACCCTGGAAGCCCTTCATCCGGAGCTCCAAGTGCACACTTGTCAACGGCATCTGCGCTGATATCAACGGGGATGGGCTGGTCAACGATGCCGATCGCGTGCTGCTGCCACCCAGCGATCTGGTGCAGCGCGCCCACGCCCTTGGACTGATAGTGCACCCGTTCACGTTCCGCAGCGAGCAGCGCCGGCTGGCATCTGATTTCGCGGGCAAGCCGGCAGCCGAGTATCTGATGTTCTACGAACTCGGGGTGGACGGGGTATTCAGTGACTCCGTGGACGACGCCGTGGCCGCACGCGTCCTGCACCTGCTGAAGAACGATCCGGCCTACGCAGCCTGCCTGGTGGAGGGGCGCTGCCGCAGTCGGCGATAAATGCAGCAGGCACTGCGCCGCTGGTCGCTACCACAGCGCGACCTCCCGGCGCGTTCGATGCAGCGAATGCCGGATGCCCAGACCTTCACACGCCATCAGAGCAACAGTGCGCCCTCGTGGCGTAGCAGCCACTCCTTGCGCGCAAGCCCACCGGCGTAACCGGTAAGCGTTCCATTGGCGCCAATTACGCGGTGACATGGCAGGAGCAACGCGATGGGATTGCTGCCATTGGCGAGGCCCACGGCGCGTGAGGCATTCGGCGCACCGATTTGGCGGGCCAGGGCACCATACGAGGTGACAGACCGGGCAGGAATTTCTCGCAGCGCGTGCCAGACCCTGCGTTGGAATTCCGTACCGCCAAGCCTCACTGGCAAAGGGTCGAGAGCGACCAGATCTCCCTCGAAATAAGCATCGAGGGCGCGCTTTACGTGCGGGACTGCGGGGACTTCAGTCCAGCCGCGAGGTGAGTGCTGGTTCGCCAACAATCGCGCGAGACGCGCTGCGCCGTCTGCAAAGTCCAGTCCCACCACCACTTCTCCTTCCAGCACAACGAGTAGGTGGCCGAGCGGGCTGCTGATGTGCGTGGTGATCCATTCCATCACTCGCGGCTCTACGCTTTAACCGACGACATCAGGTGTACCGCACGACCACGCAAATGAACTTTCAGCAGTTGACCGCTTGCAAGACCAGCACGGGCAGCTTCTGCGTGTGACACCTCGAAAAAAAGAGAAGCGCCGGAGACCGACAGTTCAAAACGTCGCCGATCACTGAACCGCTGCTCGCCCACCATTTGGCCTTCGAGAGGGGTGTCGAGAGGTTCTTCGGGTGGAGTGGCATGTGGGCTGAAGGGCCTGACTTCATCTGCTGGCACATACCACTGCACTTGCGCACCGACAGCATGTTCCAGACAGAGCGGGATGGTCAGACGTCGACCTTGCCAGCCCAGAATGCTGTGCCCTGCGTCAGGTTCGTGGGCAAGCACTTCGCCATGAAACACGTTACGCAAACCCAGCAGCCGCGCGGCCTCGATCCCGGCAGGACGTCGCAGCAGCTCAAGCGGCGATCCTGCCTGCACCGCGCGACCCTCGCTGAGCAGCAGCATGCGATCGGACAGCATCACGGCATCATCGAGATCGTGGGTGACCAGCACCACCGGCATGGCCAGCTCGCGACGCAGCGCCGCGAGTTCGGCGTGCAGGCTTTCGCGGGTCATGCGGTCGACCGCTGAAAACGGCTCATCCAGCAGTAAAACGCGGGGCTCGCGGGCCAGCGCCCGGGCCAGTGCCACTCGCTGCTGCTGACCACCCGAAAGCGTATGCGGATAGCGATGGGCGAGACCCTCCAGATGAAGTTTCGCGAGCAGCGCGAGGGCCCGCTCTCGTGCGTTCTCGGTCCCGCGTCCGGGCATGGCTTCAAGCACGTTCTCCACCGCGCTCAGGTGAGGAAAGAGCGCATAGGCCTGAAAGACCATGCCAACACGCCGCGCCTGCGGTGTGATGGCGATGCCCTGCCGTGTATCGAGCCACGTCTCGCCCGCGCAGCGAATGAGGCCCTGCGTCGGTCGATGCAGCCCGGCGATCGCGCGCAGCACCGTAGATTTGCCGCTGCCGGAAGGGCCCACGAGCGCCAACACCTCACCAGGCCCGCATTCCAGTTCAAGCGCCAGCGGAAAGGGGGTCTGCTGGGCAAGACTTACGGAGAGGCCGGGAAATTCAACGGCCACACCGGGCCTGTCAGCGGGCGGCACGCGGTTTCACCGAGAGATACGAGAGCGCAATGGCAACCAGAGAGACTGCGAGCAATGCACCGGACATCACTGCTGCGCCCCGGGTGTCGAAAGCCTGTACGCGGTCATAGATTGCGATCGCAAGCGTGCGGGTTTCGCCGGGAATATTGCCACCCACCATCAGCACCGCGCCGAATTCCCCAAGCGTATGCGCAAAAGTCAGCACGATCGCCGACACGATGCCCGGCCAAGCCAGCGCGAGGTCGATGCGCCACAGCCGCCGGGTGGGTGACATGCCACAGCACAGCGCGGCCTCGCGTACCGCGTTGGGGATGGCCTCGAAGGCTCGCTGCATGGGCTGAATGGCGAAGGGCAGATTGAAAACCAGTGAGGCCAGCAACAAGCCTTCGAAGGAGAAGGTGAGACTGCGTCCGAAGAGCGCCGCATACGCGCGACCCGGCAGCGAACTGCCGCCCATCACCGACAGCAGATAGAAACCGAGCACGGTGGGCGGGAGCACTAGCGGTAAGGCCAGCAAGGCCTCTACTGCCGCCTTGCCGCGAAACTCACGCCAGGCAAGCCAGCGCCCCGCAACAATGCCGATGGGCACCAGAATGAGCACCGTCAGCGTTGCCAGGCGAAGCGACAGGCCTAAAGCAAGCCAGTCCATCAGGGGTTCGACGCCGGCAGGGTAAATCCAAACGATTCGAGCACCGCCCGCGCAGGGGGTTGCTGGATGTAGGCGTAGAAGGCTCGCGCCGTGGCGCCCGCACCGCGCAGCAGGACCATGCGCTGGATGAGCGGCGCGTGAAAGTTCGCCGGCACGAGGGCATGCCGACCGCGCCCTGCCAGCGCGGGCGCGCGCACCAACGACCAAGCCACGAGCCCGGCATCCGCCCCACCCTCGAGTACGAACTGGGCTGCCTGCGCGACGTTTTCGCCCATCACCAGATGCTTCCCTGTCGACAACGGGCCCCACAGCCCCCGCTGACGCAAGGCCTCCTTGGCGCGCTGACCATAGGGCGCATGTGCTGGATTTGCGATGGCAAGCCGTGACAATCGACCCTCGGCCAGCGCAGTCGCAAGTCCATCCAGCGCAGGGTCGGCAGGCAGATCAGACCCCGGTGGCAGCAGGAGTGCCAGACGCCCGACCCCGTAGATCTCACCCGCACCGTCCGTAAGCCCCGCTTTCTCGAGGGTTCGAACAAAGGCTTCGTCGGCCGAGAAGAAAAGCTCGAATGGCGCGCCTTCCGTAATTTGATGAACGAAATTGCCCGAGGAGCCAAAAACGAGGCGCAGCGGTTCACCACCATCGGCCGCAAAGTCAGCGGCGAGCTTTTCAAGCGCAAACTGAAGATCGGACGCGGCCGCAACGACAGGGGGAGCGGCGTGGACGGCATTCGCTGCAAGTGCCAGCCCAAGCACGGCCCCCAGCCTGCGCAACCGGCAGGCAGCGAAGAAGAACCAGCGAAAATCAGACATGTTCGGCTACCGTCGCAGCGAGTCTCGAAGACACGAATTGAGGCCGTTTGGCCATCGGCAGGTAGCCTACCGTGTCGAGAGCGGGTCGGCACGCCTGGCGGCTGAAGGGCACGCCAGCACGCTGCCGCCCGGTGCTGCTGTCAGTCGGCCAGAAGGCGCGCGACGATGTACTCGGCGGCCTCTTCTGCGCTCATCTGCGTGGTATCGATGCGGATCTCGGGGTTCTCCGGGGGTTCATAGGGCGAATCAATCCCTGTGAAGTTTTGCAGTTCGCCGGCGCGCGCCTTGCGATAAAGCCCTTTGACGTCCCGCCGCTCCGCTTCAGCCAGCGGCGTGTCGACGAAGATCTCCACAAACTCGCCCTGCGGACACAGCGCCCGCACCATTTCCCGCTCGGCGCGGAACGGCGAGATGAACGCCGTCAGCACGATGAGCCCGGCATCGGTCATGAGTTTGGCCACCTCACCCACGCGGCGGATGTTCTCCACCCGATCGGCCTCGGTAAAGCCGAGATCCTTGTTCAGGCCGTGCCTGAGGTTGTCTCCATCGAGCAGAAAGCTGTGTCGCCCAAGTGCGTGCAGGCGCTTTTCGACCAAATTTGCGATGGTGGACTTGCCTGCACCGGAGAGACCCGTGAACCACAACAGCCGTGGCTGCTGATGCTTCTGCGCGGCACGCGCTTCTCGTGTCACTTCCAGCGCCTGCCAGTGCACGTTCTGACTGCGGCGCAGTGCGAAACTCAGCATGCCGGCGGCCACGGTGCCGTTGGTGAACTTGTCGACGAGAATGAAGCCGCCGAGATCGCGGTTGTTCCCGTAGGGTTCAAAAACGATGGGCTTGTCGGTGGACAGATGCACCACCCCAATGGCATTCAGCTCGAGGGTGCGTGCCGCGAGGTGTTCAAGCGTATTGACGTTGACCTGATGCCGCGGTGGTTCGATCTGGGCAGACACCGTCTGGGTGCCAATCTTCAGCCAGTAGGGACGTCCCGGCGCGAGCGGCTCGTCGGACATCCACACGAGCGTCGCCTCGAAGCGATCCGCCACTTCCGCCGGGGCATCTGCGACCGTGATGACATCCCCGCGCGAACAATCCACTTCGTCTGCCAGCGTCAACGTAATGGACTGGCCGGCGACTGCCTCCGGCAGATCACCATCCAGCGTGACGATGCGGCTGACCGTGCTGGTTCGGCCCGAGGGCAGTACACGCACGGCATCCCCGGGCCGGATGCGGCCGCTGGCGACGAGGCCCGCAAAGCCACGGAAATCGAGATTCGGGCGACTGACCCACTGCACGGGTAATCGGAACGCTTTCGCCTGATCGGCAGTGATATCGAGCGGCACAGTTTCCAGGTGCTCCATCAGCGGAACCCCGTCGTACCAGGGCATCTGCGCGGAGTGCTCCGTGACGTTGTCACCCTTGTACCCGGAGATGGGAATGGCCGTGAAATCGCCAATGCCGATGGAGGTGGCGAACGCGGTGTAATCGGCAACGATTTCGCGGAAAACACTTTCCTTGTAGTCCACGAGATCCATCTTGTTGACGGCAAGAACCAGATTGCGAATGCCGATGAGGTGTGCGAGGTAGCTGTGGCGTCGGGTCTGGGTGAGCACGCCCTTGCGGGCGTCAATCAGAATAACGGCCAAATCGGCGGTTGACGCGCCGGTGACCATGTTGCGCGTGTACTGCTCGTGGCCCGGCGTGTCTGCCACGATGAACTTGCGGCGGTCAGTCGCAAAGAATCGGTAGGCGACATCGATGGTAATCCCCTGCTCACGCTCCGCAGCGAGACCATCCACCAGCAGCGCGAAATCGATTTCCTGTCCCTGGGTGCCCACGCGCCGCGAGTCAGCTTCGAGTGCGGCGAGCTGGTCCTCGAAAATCATTTTGGAATCGTAGAGCAGACGCCCGATGAGGGTGGACTTACCGTCGTCCACCGACCCGCAGGTGATGAAGCGCAGCAGCGACTTGTGCTGGTGCTGGTGCAGATAGGCGTCGATGTCCTGCGCAATCAAATCGTGTGCGCGATAGGAAGATTCGCTCGGCGGTACGCTCATCAGAAATACCCTTCCTGTTTCTTCTTCTCCATGCTCGCCGCCTGGTCGTGATCAATCGCGCGACCCTGTCGTTCGGAAGTAGTGGTAAGCAGCATCTCCTGAATGACTTCGGGCAGGGTGGTTGCGGTGCTCTCGATGGCCCCTGTAAGCGGATAGCAGCCAAGCGTACGAAAACGAATCGAGCGCATGACCGGCGTTTCACCCGGCGCCAGCGGAAAGCGCTCGTCATCCACCATCAGCAGCAAACCGTCACGCCACACCGTGGGGCGTGGCTCGGAGAGATACAGAGGCACTATCGGGATCTGCTCGAGGTGGATGTATTGCCAGATGTCGAGTTCGGTCCAGTTGGAGATGGGAAAGATGCGGATGCTCTCGCCCTTTTTCTTGCGGGCGTTATAAAGCCGCCAGAGCTCGGGACGCTGGTTCTTGGGGTCCCAGCGGTGATTTGCCGAGCGGAACGAGAAGATGCGCTCCTTGGCGCGACTTTTTTCCTCGTCGCGCCGGGCGCCCCCGAAAGCCGCATCAAATCCGTGTAGATCCAGGGCCTGCTTCAGGCCCTCGGTTTTCCACATATCGGTATGCAGCGGGCCGTGATCAAAGGGATTGATGCCACGGGCCTTGGCCTCAGGATTCTGATGCACGATGAGCTGCATTCCGGATTCTTCCGCCATGCGCCTGCGCATCTCATACATCGCCTTGAACTTCCAGGTGGTGTCGATGTGCATAAGCGGGAACGGCGGCGGCGCCGGGAAGAAAGCTTTACGCGCAAGGTGCAGCATCACCGCCGAATCCTTGCCGATGGAGTACAGCATCACCGGGTTTTCCACCTCGGCCACTACTTCCCTGAGGATGTGGATGCTCTCGGCTTCGAGTCGCTGGAGGTGGGTCAAAGTCTGGGTCATGGGAGCAATCCTGCCGGAATCATGATCACGGAGTTGGGCATCGGTAGCGCATCGCAAGTTCCTGAGCGCACAGCTTCACATCGACGGGGGAGGGCGCTTCCCCAAAATGTCGGCAACTCAGGCTTTTTCTTGATGGTACAACCGCACCGTGCGGGCGGCATTGTCGTCATCCCAGTGCACGAGGCCAAGATCCATTCGTCATGGCTTCATAACCACATCAGGCGTACTGGTATAGTCGGGCTCCATTCAGTGCAGAGATCGCGCATGAGCGAGGACATCCTTTTAGTGGAGGAACGCGGCGGCATTGCCACCGTTACCCTCAACCGCCCCGACAGCATGAATGCGCTTTCACAGGCGCTACGCCATCGAATTGCCGAAACCTTCGCCCGCTTGGGGCAAGAGCGTTCAGCGAAGGTGGTCATCCTGACCGGCAAGGGGCGGGCCTTCTGCGCCGGCATAGACCTGCGTGAGCTCGGTAGCGGCGCCACGCGGGTGGGCGCACCACGGGATCCGGCCTACGATCCCACCAGCGCGATGGCCGCGTTTCCGGGCCCGGTCATCGGCGCCATCAATGGTGCTGCGATCACCGGCGGTTTCGAACTGGCGCTGGCCTGCGACTTGCTGGTGGCCTCCCCGGAGGCGCGCTTCGCAGATACCCATGGACGCGTGGGGGTTCATCCCGCATGGGGACTCAGCCAGAAGCTGTCTCGACTGATAGGCCTGAATCGCGCCAAGGAACTCAGCCTCACAGGCAATTTTCTGGATGCCGCCACGGCGGAACGCTGGGGTCTGGTAAATCGCGTGGTTCCGGGCGATGCCCTGCTCGGCACTTGCCAAAAGCTGGCAGAGGACATGTTGAGCCTCGATCCGGCGATGCTGATTTCCTACAAGCAGCTCATCGATGAGGGCTTTGGAATGCCTTTCGCGGAGGCCATGCGGCACGAAGCTCAGGTAGCGCAGGCCCGCAACAGCGCGCTGACCCCGGAGGCGCTGGAGGCGCGCCGGGCGGCTGTGATTGCGCGCGGCCGCTCGCAGAGCGGCGCCTGACGGAACGAGGTGAGGCCGAGAGGCCTCACCCGCGGTGCACTCAGCAGCGTCCCGAGCGAAGAACTCGTCCGCTGCGTGCGCCTGTATCTCGTCCCTGTTCAAACAGGGGCGTGCCGTTGACGATGGTGTACTCCACGCCCTGTGCCGGCATCACCAGACGCCGACCACCACCCGGTAGATCATTGCGCATCTCCCCGCGCTTGCTCGAGCCGATGCGCGCCAGATCGAAAATGGCGAAGTCGGCGGCAAGGCCGGGGGCAATGCGTCCCCGCTGCTCGATGCCGAAGAGCGCTGCCGGCTCGGTGGTGATGCGCTTGATGGCATGTTCCAAGGTCATCACTTCGCGATCCCTAACCCAGGTCCCGATGAGATAGGTGCAGTAGCCCGCATCGCAGAACATATCCACATGGGCGCCACCGTCCGACAAACCAATGAGGGTGCGTGGATCCTTGATGAGCTCGGGGATGCGGCTTTCGTCTGAATTGAAGAGTTCATAGGTGAACTGCATCGCGAGGTTGTCTTCGAGCGCGAGGTCGAGAAAGGTATCCATCGCATCGCGACCGCGTTCGCGGGCGATGTCGGCGACATTGCGGCCGAGCAGCGGGGTGAGCGCCGGGTTCTCGACCTCATGGACGATGGCGCGCGACCAGTCGCCGGTGAAGATCTTCGGAATCTTGAGTGCCTCACGGAAGGCATCGCGGAAGCTGGGATTACGGTAAAGGGCGGCCTGCTCGGCGACCGGTCGGTTGAAGGCCGGGTTCCAGCAGGCCATGTTGGCGAACAGGAAAGGCTTGCGCAGATCGATCTGCGTCATCAACGGACGACAGGTCACCTGTGGCAAGGCGCCGCGCGCCAGCAGATCTGCCGCCTCGCGCAGCGTGCGCTGCGGGGCCTCGGGGTTGTCTTCGCGATTGAGCAGTGCGAGCCAGGTTACCGGCCGGCCACTTTCACGCAGCAGCATGTCGAGCAGTTCGTATTCGCGCGGGTCCAGCACCGACACTTCGTTCGTGAGTGCAATTTCAATGGCGCCCCGGCCGACATCCCGCAGCACCCGCGAATAGGCCGTAAGTTCGTCGTCGCTCGCCAGGCGGCAAGCGAGTGGTCGGCCCTGATAACCGATGTGCTGCCCGGCAAAGGTGGAAGTAAAGCCCATCGCGCCTGCGTCCATGGCTTCGCGCAGAAGCCGTGCAATGCGCGAGGTTTCTTCCGCAGTCGCGGCGCGCTCCATGGACTCCTCGCCCAGCACGTAATGGCGGAACGGGGTAAGCGCGGCGAGAAAACCCAAGTTCAGACCCGGACCCCGACGCTCTGCGGCATCCATATACTCGGGGAAGGTTTCCCAGTCCCAGGTGACTCCTTTCGCGAGAACGTCGAAGGGAATGGCCTCGACGTTCACGAGATCCCACGCTGCGATGTCGCGTGCCTCGGGGCGGCAGGGGGCAAGGCCCACGCCGCAGTTACCCATCACCACCGATGTCACCCCGTGCCAA
>JBIKOF010000390.1:0-2909 GCA_044358205.1 Gammaproteobacteria bacterium
GACCCCAACGCGGGGCTTCACGCTAATCGAGCTCATGATCGTGGTGGTGGTGATCGGGATCCTCGCGTCAATCGCGTTTCCGGCGTATCGCGATTACGTGCAGCGCGCTAAACGTGGGGATGCCATGGCCTTGCTCGCGGATATTCAGGCCCGGCAGGAGCGCTACTTCTTCGATCACCAGCAATACGCCGCTACGCTGACCGACCTCGGATTTGGGAGCGAGCTGCCCGGTTCACCCCAGGGGTTCTACGTGGCCGCACTGGAAGTGCAATCCAGCGGAACCGGCGCGGGAGCCGTCGTGACCGGCTATACGGCATCGGCTGCTGCTTCATCCACCAATGGCACGCCTGACGAATGCGGCGCGCTTACGCTCGATGCGCGCGGTAACAAGGGGGCTTCTGGTTTGGGAACGCCCCCAGCGACTGATGCGGATGACGCCACGC
This sequence comes from Gammaproteobacteria bacterium, assembly GCA_044358205.1. Classification (GTDB taxonomy): domain Bacteria; phylum Pseudomonadota; class Gammaproteobacteria; genus CAIKBL01. Next base: position 444 of record JBIKOF010000390.1, read on the forward strand.
GAGCGGACTACCAGAAGCGTCTGGCGAAATGCTGGCGCTGACAGCCCGTATACGCAGCAGCCTATGCCTGTGGGGCATGCTGGCGGTTGGGTTTGCACAAGCAGCCACCGTTTATCGGTACACCGATGCCTCAGGCGAAGTGGTTTTCAGCAGCACGCCTCCACCCGGAGCCAACGCTGATCGGCTGACGATCGAAAGCGCCGCTGCCCCGAAGGCGGCGCCCTCGCCTGCCCCTGCCATCCCCTCGCAGGTAAAACAGCCAGCGCCCGAGGGCCCGTCGGCCGAGAGGCGCGCCAAAAATTGCGAGCGCGCGCGTCACGCGCTGGCCGAGCTGGAAAAATCGCCGCGGTTGCGGGTTCGCAACAAGGAAGGCTACGAGTACTACATGGATGGCGAGGAAAGAGCTCGCCGAATTGCGACTGCGGAGAAAAGTGTGGCGGCCTGGTGCGACTCGTCCATCGACGGGGCACAGCCCGCCCCTGACCGGTAGACTTTTCAGAACGGGTCGCAGTTCGACTGCAACCCGAGACGTCAGGACCTCAGGCGGCGTGAACGAGCTCGCGCGGCAGACTGAACACCACCTGCTCCTTGATGCCCGGCACTTCGTTCACGGCATCGCCGCCCCAGGCTTTCAAACGCGCGACCACTTCTTCCACCAGAACCTCGGGGGCTGAAGCACCGGCGGTTACGCCCACCGAGCGTTTGCCTTCCAGCCACTCGCGGCGAATCTCGCCCGCGTTGTCGATGAGATACGCAGGGATCCCCTGCTTCTCGGCGATTTCCTTCAAGCGTGTGGAATTGGAGCTGGTCTGCGAGCCGACCACCAGAATGAGGTCACAGTTCTTGAGCAGAGTCTTTACGGCGTCCTGTCGATTCTGCGTGGCGTAGCAGATGTCTTCCTTCTTGGGGCCGACGATCTTCGGGAAGCGCTTGCGCAGGGCATCGATGACGACCGCGGTGTCGTCCATCGACAGCGTGGTCTGGGTGACGAAGGCGAGGAAGGCGGGATCCTTCACCTCGAGCTTCTGAACGTCCTCGACCGATTCCACAAGGTACATACCACCGCGACCATTACGGGCGCGGTATTGACCAAGCGTACCTTCGACCTCGGGATGGCCCGCGTGGCCGATGAGAACGCACTCCCGTCCTTCCTGCTGGTACCGACCGACCTCCATGTGCACCTTGGTGACCAGCGGGCAGATAGCGTCAAAAACACGGAGCTTGCGCCGCGCTGCCTCTTCGCGAACGGCCTTGGCGACCCCGTGCGCGCTGAAAATGACGGTGGCATCGTCGGGAACCTCGTGAAGCTCGTCCACAAAGACCGCGCCCTTCTCCCGCAGGCCGTCGACCACGTATTTATTGTGGACCACTTCGTGACGTACGTAGACGGGGGCCCCGAAGAGTTCGAGTGCGCGTTCGACGATACCGATGGCGCGGTCGACGCCGGCACAGAAACCGCGGGGATTGGCGAGATGTATTTCCATGGCTGGGTGCTTCCTCATGCCCGGGGATGATAGTGGGCTGGATTATAGGCCCGTGGGTCAGGGCTTCCCAGCAGTTGCGCCGCCCGGCTCACGGAAGGCGCTCCACAGTAAAAACCCCGCACCGACTGTGATTGCGCTGTCTGCCACATTGAAGGCTGGCCAGGACCAATGTTGGTAATACAGCTCTACGAAGTCGATGACATACCCGAGGCGCAGGCGGTCGATGAGGTTGCCAAGCGCGCCCCCCAGTACGAGAACCAACCCCGCGCGCTGCATACGTGCCGACACTTCGGTCTGGCGGATCATCACCACGAGCAGAATGCTGATGCCGGCGGCAATCGCTACGAAAAACCAGCGCTGCCAGCCTCCTGCGTCGGCCAGAAAACTGAAGGCGGCGCCCGGGTTGTGCATGAGGGTGAGATTGAAACCGGGGAATACCGGCTGCGGCCGCTGGAACTCCAGCCCGCTCACCGCGGCAAACTTGCTGAGTTGGTCGAGCAGCACCAGCATCGCCACGGCGGGCGCCCAGCGCATCCCGGCGGGAATCATCCGGCAACCTGCCGCGCCACCCCGGCGAGGATGCGGTGCGCATGCTCGCAGTCGATTCGAATTTGGGCCGCGAGGGCATCAAAAGAAACGAAGGGTAGATCCCCGCGAATTTTCTGGATGAAATCGACGCTGAGATGGCGGCCGTAGCAATCCTCGTCGAAGTCGAGCAGATGGACTTCGAGCACCCACTCGATGCCATCGATGATTGGCCGCGTTCCAACGTAGGCGACACCCGGCCAAGGCTCTGACCGCACGCCGTGCACCCATGCCGCAAAAATTCCGTGCAGTGGTGAGCGTCTGCGCGATAGATTCATGTTGGCGGTGGGAAAGCCGATGGTCCGACCATTCTTGTTGCCATGGACAACGCGACCAGAAATTCGAAAGGGATGTCCGAGAAGCTCGGTGGCCGCGCGAAAATCTCCCGCATGCAGGG
>JBIKOF010000391.1:0-2904 GCA_044358205.1 Gammaproteobacteria bacterium
CGCTCTGCCGCCAAATTGCCGATTATCTGGCTGATGTTGCCGCTCAGGATGACGCGGCCTTGCCGGTCGCAACCCTGTTCGCCGCGCGGGCCCGCAATGAAGCGATTTCTGCGCTTCAGGAAAGCCTGCATGCGCTGGTAGATACCCTGGAGGGGCTGCCGGCGGAAGGTTTGGCGGTGTCCATGACGGAAAGTCTCCATCTTGTGCTGGAACTGCTCACCGAATCGCTCGTCGACGGCATCGACAATGCCGATATTCTGGAGACCCTTACATCCGATCGCAGCGAACTGATGGAAGGCATTCGCAGGTCTTTGCTGAGCGAAGCTGGAGAGGCATCCACCCAGCGGCAGGCCTTGTTCGTGGCCACCAGTCTTTTCGAGCGGGCCCTGTGGCTGGGCCGGCAGATGCTTGGAGTGAATCAGGTCCGCACAGCCTGAGCTGTGCTCAGGCTGGCAGGTCGCGTGCCGCTACTCTTGCGGTATCCTCCCGCGCCCGCCACCCTAGCCGTATGCCGCGCCTGCTCGTTTTTTCCACGCTATTCCCGCATCCCGGGCAGCCCCAGGCGGGTCTGTTCATTCGGGAACGCATGTTCAGGGTGGCGCGCGAACTCCCGCTGACAGTGGTGGCACCCGTCCCCTGGTTCCCCGGGCAGTCCCTGCTGCGACTTTGGCGACCGCACTTCAGGCCGGACGCACCGCGCCGTGAGATTCAGCAGGGCATCGAAGTCCATCATCCCCGTTTTCTGAGCGTGCCTGGGTTTGGCAAGCGCTTCGATGGCTTCCTGCTCGCATGTTCTACGTGGGCCTGCCTGCATCGTCTGAAGTCGCAACAATCATTCGATCTCATCGATGCGCATTTCGCCTACCCCGATGGCTATGCGGCCACGTTGCTCGGTCGATGGCTCGATGTGCCTGTGACCATTACGCTGCGCGGCACTGAACCGCGCCATCTGGCCACGCCAGGCATCGGGCCGAGGGTTCGCAAAGCGCTTGCGCGCGCAGCCCGCATTTTCTCGGTGTCCGATTCCCTGCGCCGGCTCGCGCTTTCCGCAGGGGTCCCGATGGCGCGTACCGAGGTGGTTGGCAACGGAGTGGATGTGTCCACTTTCTATCCGGAGTCGCGCGCTGACGCACGCCGCCAGCTGGGATTGGCCCTCTCGGACCGGGTTCTCATCACGGTGGGCGCGCTGGTCGAACGTAAAGGCTTTCATCGCGTGATAGAACTGATGCCGGCGCTTCTGCGCCGTCATCCTGATCTCCATTACCTCGTGGTCGGAGGTTCCAGCGCCGAGGGCGATCTGCGCGCCACGCTGGAACGGCAGGCGAACATTCTCGGGGTGGCCGAGCGCGTGCATTTTCTCGGCGCGCGAGCACCAGAGGACCTGCGCTGGCCGCTGTCTGCCGCCGATGTTTTCGTTCTGCCCACCCGCAATGAGGGTTGGGCCAATGTCATCCTCGAAGCCATGGCTTGCGGGTTGCCCGTGGTCACTACCGACGTTGGGGGCAACCGCGAAGTCGTCTCTTCGGAAACCCTGGGGACGGTGATTCCGTTCGATGATCCGGCGCAACTGCAGACTGCCTTGGACGACGCCCTTGGGCGACGATGGGATACCACGGCGATTCTCGCGTATGCCCGCGCACACCAGTGGGACAGCAAGATCGAAAGCCTGGTGCGCGCATTCCAGACCCTCGTGCAGCCCAAGGCCGGAAGCAGCGCATGAGCGCCCGACGTGATCGCGCCCCCGCATTTGGCGAGCGCACGCGGCGTTTGGTGAAAGCCATGCACCAGCGATTGCGCCCGGCCCCCGTTCCTGCCACGGCGGTCTGGGTTGCCGGCGTCCAGCGCTCGGGCACCAATCTGCTGATGAAGATTTTCGACTGTGCGCGCGACAGCGATGTCTTTCACGAGACTGATGCGCGCGCCTTCGAGCGCTACGAAATGCGGCCTCCGGCTGTCATCGCGAAGTTGGTGGTGCGCTCCCGGGCTGTCCGGGTGGTCGTGAAGTCGCTGTGCGAACTGCAACGAATAGCCGTCCTTCTGGACGATTTCCCGGGCTCCCGCTGCGTGTGGGTCTGGCGAGATGTCGAGGCCGTTGCCGAGTCCATGGTGGCCTCCTTCGGCAATTTTGCCCGGCAGGCAGGAGCCTTGGCGCGCGATCCGGGCAGCATGGATTGGCGGGGTGCCGGAATGTCGATTGAGACGCAGCGCTTCCTTCAGGAGGTCGTTGCGCAGCCGCTCGATGAGCGTTCCGCAGCCGCACTCATGTGGTATTACCGGAACGTCCTGTTCTTCGAACAAGGACTACATCGAGATCCCCGCGTGCGGCTGCTGTGTTATGACGATCTGATGGCCGCCCCGCAGGACGTGCTGCCGGATGTTTTCGGGTTTGCAGGGATGACCTATAGCCCGAGCTATGCCCGCCTGGTGGGCGCACCTGGCTTCGCCCGCAGGGTAGAGGCCTCGCCGCTGATATTGCCTGCAGTGGCCGCGCGCTGCGCGGACCTGACCACCCGTTTCCGTGCCCTGACCTCGATCCCGGCCTCGAGAACAACGGACCCCGCCTTTTGAATCACGTGCCCGTCGTAGCGAACGGGTCACGCTGTAGGGGGACGCTGAGTGGCGCCGCGTAATTGAGCGGACCTCCAGCCCGGACGGTGCGTCTCCACGGGGCACTCGCGGCTGGGTGCCGGGCCTGCGGCTTGGTTGCGACACGCTGGGCGGGCTCTTATGCTCGGGACACCCTTATTCCCGGAGCGATGCCATGGCGGTTCCTTCCCTCACTCCTGCACAGCTGCTGGCTGCTGCCGACAAGGTTGGCCTGTCGCTGACCGACGAAGATGTGTCTTCCTACCTCGAGTTGCTGGCGCCCTACATGGCGGCCTACAACCTGGTCGATCAAATGCC
>JBIKOF010000392.1:0-2892 GCA_044358205.1 Gammaproteobacteria bacterium
ATGACCGCATCGGCCTGCGTGCGGTCGGACACCACGGCCACGCCGCTATACCCGAGCTGGGTCACGAACCACGAATAGAGATAACTGCCCGGTTGTCCCACCACGACCACTTTCTTGAAAGCGAGATGGCTGGGACCGGTGCCGCGTAACTGCCAGCCGCCGCAGCCTGCCAGCAGCAAAGCCAGCATCAGAGCTGCGAGAGCCTTCATGCGCCGCTCGCCACGATATTCACCAGACGACCCGGCACGACGACGACTTTACGCACGGTTTGCCCCTCCAGATGGCGCGCAACCTGCGGGTCGGCGAGCGCAGCTGCTTCGACGGCAGCGGCATCGAGTGCAGCGGACACTGCAATGGCACCGCGCTTGCGGCCATTGATCTGCACCACGATTTCGACCTCGGCACGCACCAGAGCTGCCTCATCCACCACAGGCCAGCGCGCGTCGAGCAGCGCGCCCTCGGCATGCCCCAGCGCTTCCCACAGCGCCTCGGTCACGTGTGGCACGATCGGGGCGAGCAACAGCACGCAGGTTTCGAGCCCTTCCTGACGCACCGCGCGCGCTGCAGGCGTCTGCCCTGTCCACTTTTGCAATGCGTTTACGAGTTCCATCACAGCCGCAATGGCAGTGTTGAATTTGTAGCGGCGGCTGATGTCGTCGGTGACCTTTGTGATGGTTTCATGGATGCGCCGACGCAGCGTGCGCTCCGCCTCGCCGAGCGTGTCCGGCGCCACCCTTGGTGCGGGACCGGCACCGACATGCTCATGCACCAGCCGCCACAGGCTGCGCAGGAAACGGGATGCGCCTTCGACAGCCGAGTCAGACCATTCCAGCGACTGTTCCGGCGGGGCGGCGAACATGGTGTAAAGCCGCACGGTATCGGCGCCATAACGATCGATGAGGGTCTGGGGATCGATGCCGTTGTTCTTGGACTTCGACATCTTCTCCACGGGCCCCACCTGCACCGGTGCGCCGTCAGGGCCGCGCGCCTCGATGACTCGACCTTTGTCGTCGGTGACGGTTTCTACCTGGGCGGGATTGAAGTAGGTCTTACGCCCACCCTCGACTTCGCGGAAATAGGTTTCCTTGCACACCATGCCCTGCGTGAGCAGCCGCGTGAAAGGCTCGTCGGCCACGGCAAGGCCGGCATCGCGCATGAGCTTGTGAAAGAAACGCGCGTAGAGCAGATGCAGCACCGCGTGTTCGATGCCGCCGATGTAGATGTCGACGGGCATCCAGTAACGCGCCCGCTCATCGACCATGGCGTCCGCATCCGGACAGCAGAACCGCGCGAAGTACCAGCTGGATTCGAAGAAAGTGTCGAAGGTGTCGGTTTCGCGACGTGCCGGCACATCGCTGCCCGGCAGCGTGGTCTTGAGGAATGCGGGCATCTTGGTCAGCGGTGAAGAGACGCCCTCCCAAGCCACGTCCTCCGGTAACTCGACGGGCAATCGGGCAGGGCTTTCCGGCACCAGCGTGTCGTCTTCTGCATAGACCACCGGAATCGGACAGCCCCAGTAACGCTGTCGCGAGACGAGCCAGTCGCGCAACCGATACTGCACCTGACGCTCGGCGCGGTGTTCTGCCCCGAGGCGCTGCGCGATGGCATCGAAGGCCTGCTGGAACTCGAGCCCGTCGTACTCGCCACTGTTGCCGAGGCGTCCCTTTTCCACATAGGCCTCTTGCGCCAGATTGGCGGCACTGCCGTCGGTGGGAAAGATGACCTGCCGAATGGGCAGGCCATGGACATGGGCAAATTCGTAGTCGCGCTGGTCGTGAGCCGGGACCGACATCACCGCGCCGGTGCCGTAGCTCATCAGCACGAAATTCGCCACCCACACCGGGACCTCTGCCCCGGTGAGGGGATGACGCACGGACACCCCAAGCGGCATTCCGCGCTTCTCCAGTTTCTCGAGCACGGCCTCGGAGGTCGAGGTCTGCGCGCAACTCGCCACAAAGGCGGCGATGGCCGGGTCGCGCTCGGCTGCTTGCCGGGCCACGGGATGTTCCGGCGCCACGGCCATGTAGGTCACGCCGTAGAGGGTGTCGGGCCGGGTGGTATAGACCTCGAGATCGCCACTGCCATCGGCCAGCGCGAAACGCAGCCGCAGGCCTTCCGAACGGCCGATCCAGTTGCGCTGCATGGTCTTGACCGCTTCTGGCCAGCCTTCGAGGCGGTCAAGGTCTGCCAGCAATTCGTCCGCGTAAGCCGTGATGCGCACGAACCATTGCGGAATTTCCCGCCGTTCGACCAGCGCGCCCGAGCGCCAGCCCCGGCCGTCGATGACCTGCTCGTTCGCAAGCACCGTCTGATCGATGGGATCCCAGTTCACGACTGCGGTCTTGCGGTAAACGAGGTCGCGCTCGTAGAGCTGGAGGAAGAACCACTGTTCCCAGCGGTAGTAGTCGGGGTTACAGGTGGCGATTTCGCGCGCCCAGTCGTAGCCAAAGCCAAGGCGCTTCAACTGGCCGCGCATGTAGTCGATGTTTCCACGGGTCCACTTGGCCGGTGGAACATTGTTCTCGATAGCGGCATTTTCTGCTGGCAACCCGAATGCATCCCAGCCCATGGGCTGCAGAACATTGCGGCCCAGCATGCGTTGGTAACGGGCGATGACATCGCCAATCGTGTAGTTACGCACGTGCCCCATGTGCAGGCGTCCACTGGGGTAGGGAAACATGCACAGGCAATAGAATTTTTCGCGCGTGGGGTCTTCGACGACGGCGAAGGCCTGGGTGTCATGCCAGCGTTGCTGGACGCGCGGCTCGAGTTCGGCCGGGTTGTAACGGTCTTCCATAGGGAGTCTGCCGGGGATGGTCGACGAGAATACCCCACCCGGACCCGGGCGCGAAAGCGCCCGCAAAAAGCACCGGCGGAGGGCCCGCCGGTGAC
>JBIKOF010000393.1:0-2869 GCA_044358205.1 Gammaproteobacteria bacterium
CGCAAGTGGCAGATCCCCCACTTCGTCGAGGAACAGGGTGCCCCCCTCAGCGGCCTGAAAGAGCCCGGGCTTGTCGGCCAGCGCGCCGGTGAAACTCCCCTTGCGATGACCGAAAAGCTCGCTTTCGACGAGCTCCGGCGGCAGCGCGCCACAGTTCACCGGTACGAAGGGGTGAGCAGCACGCGGCCCTTGTTCGTGGATGAGACGCGCCACGAGCTCCTTGCCTGTTCCAGATTCACCCGAGATGTACACCGGGGCCTGGCTGCGCGCGAGCTTGCCGACCAGCTCCCGCAGGCGCTGGATGGCCGGCGAGACGCCAATAAGCTGGCGCGAAGCGTCGCCGCGACCCTTGTGACGCGCGGTTCTCAAGGCCTGAGTCGCAAGGCCGCGTAGGGCCTGGATGTCCACCGGCTTGTTCACGAAATCGAAGGCCCCGGCCTTCAAGGCCTCGATCGCCGATTCCATGTTGCCGTGCGCGGTGATCATCGCCACCGGCAGTTGTGGAAACTGCTGCTGGATGTCGGCGATGAGGGTAAGTCCGCTCCCGTCCGGCAGGCGCATATCGGTGAGACAGAAATCGAATTCGCGGGCGCCAAGGGCCGCGCGCGCGCTGGCGAGATCAGGCACGCAGACACAGGCGATCCCCATGCGCTCCAAGGTGATCGCGGCAAGCTCACGCAGCGCTGCCTCGTCATCGACGATGAGAGCGAGCGGCGAAGTCAGGTCTCGGCTCACGTGGCACTCAGCAGCTGGCGATCAGGGTGGGCAAAGAGGATACGAAACCTGCAGCCCTCCGGGCCATGGGCCTGAAGCGTGAGGGCGGCCTGATTGGCCTCGCACAACTCGCGCGCCAGATAGAGCCCAAGCCCGGTGCCCTCTCGCTCACGGGTGAAGAAAGGCTCGAAAGCCTGACTTGCAGTATCGGCCGACATTCCTGGCCCGGAATCGATGACATCGAGAAAGGGCCGGCCGCTGTCGCGGCGGATCCCGTACACAAAGCGCAGGCGCGGCTCGTGACTGCTGTAGCGCAGCCCGTTCTCACAGAGGTTCCAGAGCACCTGCTCGAATTGTCCCGGATCCATGCGGACGGCGAAGCCGGACTCTTTCGTTTCGTCGACGATGCTTTCGGCTTGTAGCTGATAGCGCTCGCACAGTTGCACCGAAATGCGGGCGAGCGCCGAGGCAAGGCCAAAACTCTCGGCAAGCGCATTGCTTCTGCGTCCGAGCGACATCACGTTCTTGACTATGTCATTCACCCGGTTGGCCTGTTCCACGACGATGTGTACGAGACGCAAATCGCCCGCAGCAAGCGCCGGCGTTTCTGCCAGCAACTGCGCGGCCTGACTGATGGCACCGAGTGGATTGCGAATCTCGTGGGCGATGCTCATGGTCAGACGACCCAATGAAGCAAGCTTGATCTGCTGGGCGCGCTGTTGAGTCTCTGCCGCATCCTCGAGAAACAGCAGCGTATCCCCACCCTCGCCCTGACCGAGGGGACTGAAAGCTGCGAGCACTTCCTCGCCGCCGGCGAGTCGCAACGGCGTTTTGCGGTTCTCCCGTTTCCAGCGCCATTCGCGCCAGACCTCCTCGAGTGCCGGATCCAAGGCCTTCGGGTCTTCATCACCCAGCATGCGCCGCGCCGCGGCATTGACAAGAATGAGTGACCGGTCGGCGCCAAGGACCACGATGCCCGCGCGCATGCGTTGCACGATGTGCTCGTTGAGCTGTGAGAGCCGGGCGATGGCCACGGCACGTTCCGCCGCGAGTGCCTCGCTACGCCGAACCTGACCCGCGAGGGTGTTGGACAGCAAGGCCGTCGCGAACAGCGCAGCGCCCAGCAGCCCAGCCTGGGTGTACGCACTCAAGGGGTAATCACGCGCCCACTGGCCGAAGGCGGTTTCGGCCAGCACCACCAGACTTGCCAACGCCGCCAGCGCAATCGATGTGCGCGCCCCTGACACCAGACAACCGCCGGCCAGCGCCACCACCAGCAAAAGCCCATAGCCCCCGCTGGCGCCACCGCTGGCGTGCATGAAAAGGCCAAGGGCGATCACATCGAGTAACGCAAGCAGATTGCGCAGCCGGTCGAAGCGATAAACCCGTCGTTCAATGGCGAATTGCAGCAGCGCCGCCCCGCCGAGGTAGGCGATTGCAACCCCCGTGAGCCATCCGGCATCCGACGCGGCAAAACCCGGTGGCAGGCTGCCCCGCAGCCCCATCACCGCGAAGAGGCCCGCAATAATCAGGCGATAGAGATTGAAGAGACGCAGCGCGAACCAGACATCGCGCGCAACCGCGTCCCGTCCGCCGTCAATGGTGGGCACAGATACGAGCCTTGTCCTCGCGCGACCGGGTTTCATGCTCGGGCAGATACACCCCGCATTGAGCACAACGCACCAGCTTGGCCTCCTGGCGTGCTGGGGGCCGCCGACGGCGTTGCCGTCGCAGGAAGACGATGACGAGCCAGATGCCCACCGCGATAATCAAGACCCGAGTCAACCCCATGATGTTCCTTCGCTGGCGCGTCGTTCAATCCGCGCGAGCTATCCGATATAGTGCCGGCGGTTCGCGGCGATCCTGCAGCGGGCGCGCTGCGGGCGGTTCACTGCACCCCTGCCGTTCGCCATCCCAGGAATCCAGAACCCAATCTTCGCCACTCACGCCGGTGCGGACAACCCGCGCACGGTGCTTCGGGTGGCAGCCGCACAGGCCGCAAGTGATGACTGAGCCGAGGGAGCTTATCGATGAATTTGCATGAATATCAGGCCAAGCGCCTGTTCGCGGACTACGGAATCGCGATCTTGCCGGGCAAACCCGCGACCACTGCGGATGAGGCCTTGGCCCACGCGAACGCCTTGGGTGGCCAGGC
>JBIKOF010000026.1:0-9935 GCA_044358205.1 Gammaproteobacteria bacterium
CAAGAAGCTTGTGCCGACCGTTATCGACGTCCTCGAATCCGTGGACTTCCATCCGGAAGAACTGCGTCCCGAGGATTTCGTCTATCCCGGCTACAACGGGGTGATGTGCGTGGAAGCGGGTGGCCCACCGGCCGGCACGGGGTGCGGTGGATACGTCGTAGGCCAAACCGTGAAGCTCCTCAAGGAACACCATCTCCTCGAGGATACCGATGTGGTGATCTTTGACGTGCTGGGCGATGTGGTGTGCGGTGGCTTCGCGGCTCCCCTGCAGCATGCGGACCGGGCGCTCATCGTATCGGCCAATGATTTTGACTCGATCTTTGCGATGAATCGCATCATCGCTGCAATTCAGGCCAAGTCGAAGAATTATAAGGTTCGTCTTGGAGGTGTCATCGCCAACCGCAGTGCCGGGACCGACCAGATCGACCGCTTCAACAACCGCGTCGGCCTCAAGACCATGGCACATTTTCCGGATCTCGATGTTATCCGGCGCAGCCGCCTCAAGAAATCGACTCTCTTCGAGATGGAACCGTCGCCGGAGCTTGAGGCGGTACAGCAGGAATACCTTCGTCTTGCCGCCACGCTGTGGGCGGGAGTTGAGCCGTTGGAGTCCGAAACCCTCCCGGATCGGGAAATCTTTGATCTGCTGGGGTTCGACTGACATGGCCAGCTCTTATCTACAGCGCCGAGGCCAGATCGAAACCTATTTCGACCGCACCGCGGCCGAGGCATGGGCGCGCCTCACCTCAGATGCACCGGTGGGGCGCATTCGCGCCACAGTGCGCGCGGGGCGCGAACGCATGCGGGACACCTTGCTCGAGTGGCTGCCTGCTGATCTCTCCGGATGCCGTCTGCTCGACGCAGGCTGCGGGACGGGTGCGCTTGCGGTTGCTGCCGCGGCACGCGGGGCCGAAGTTGTAGCAATCGATCTCTCACCAACCCTGGTAGCACTGGCGAACGAGCGCCTGCCTCCGGCGTCAGGACGGGGACGTGTGGAATTCCGCGTGGGCGATATGCTCGATCCCGGCTTGGGTGTCTTCGATTACGTCGTGGGTATGGATTCACTCATTCATTACAAGCTCGATGACATGCTGGGCGTGCTTGCCGGAATCGCGGCGCGAACTCGGGAAGCGATCCTCTTTACCTTTGCGCCGCGTACGCCAGCGTTGGCGGTGATGCACGCAATCGGTCAACTCTTCCCACGCGGAAACCGCTCACCCGCCATCGAACCGGTGGCTCAGCAACGCCTATGGGCCCGACTCGCTACCGAGGAATCGTTGTCCGGGTGGCATCGCGCACGCTACGCGCGGGTTAGCGCCGGCTTTTATATCTCGCAGGCGCAGGAGCTGAGACGTCGGTGAATCCGCAGGCAGCGATATCGCAGGTGTGGACACGCGTGGCCCCGCGTTTTCTGCCGTTCGCAGATGCGGCAACCCGCGATTTGCCGCTGTCGCGTCTCTTGCGTCTCTCGCTGTTTCAGGTTTCAGTCGGAATGGCGACTGCGCTGGTATTCGGAGTCCTCAATCGGGTGATGGTGGTCGAACTCGGCATGGCCCCCTCCCTGGTAGCGTTGATGGTCGCCCTGCCATTACTGCTGGCGCCTTGGCGCGCGTGGCTGGGCTTTCGCTCGGATCAACATCGGTCATGGCTGGGCTGGCGGCGTGTGCCTTATCTCTGGATGGGGACTCTGCTGCAGTTCGGTGGCCTCGCCATCCTGCCCTTCGCCTTGCTCGTGCTTACCGGTGATGGGCCTGGCGCTGTCGATAACGGTTATCTGGGTGCCGCGCTCGGTTTCCTGATGGTGGGCGCAGGCATGCATACCGTACAGACATCGGGTCTGGCGCTGGCGATGGATCTGGCACCACCGGCGGTACGCCCCAGGGTTGTCGCTTTGCTGCATTGCCTGCTACTGGTCGGGATGATCGTGACTGGTCTGGTCTTCAGCCGCCTGCTCGACCCTTACTCACCGCTCACGCTCATCCGCGTAGTTCAAGGGGCCGCGGTCCTCACGCTCCTGCTCAATATCGTTGCGCTCTGGAAACAGGAAGCGCGGGACCCTGTGGTCACTTCACCAGCCCGCGCGCGTCCCGATTTCAGTGCTGCTTGGCGGGCTGCAACCGGGGACGCGCGCATGGGACGCTTCCTGCTTGCCGTGGGCCTTGGGACGGCGGCATTCGCCATGCAGGATGTCCTGCTCGAGCCCTATGCGGGTCAGGCCTTCGGCCTGCCGGTAGGGGCGACGTCTCTGCTCAGCGCGCTGGCTGCGGGCGGCGCGCTCATCGCTTTTGGCTATGCCGCCCGCGTTCTCGGCGCTGGCGCAGATCCCTGTCGGCTCTCCGGGACTGGTGCGCTAATCGGCACGACTGCGCTTGTGCTGGTATGTCTCGCCTTACCCTTCGGCAGTGTGCAAATGCTGCAGGCCGGGGCATTCTTCATTGGAGCTGGCGGCGGGCTCTTTGCTGTTGGAACGCTCACGCTCGCGGCCGGCCTCGCGTCCCGCGACAGCAACGGACTGATCCTCGGCGCATGGGGTGCGGCGCAGGCAAGTGCAGCGGGACTTGGCATCGTATGTGGCGGCGCCCTCCGTGACATGCTGCTGCTCGTCATGGACGCCACCCAGCATCCTCAGACCGGCGTCGCCGTCAGCTATCTGGCAGTCTACCTGCTGGAAATCCTGCTTCTTTTCATGACCCTCGTGGCCCTTGGTCCGCTGGTTTCGCGCGTCTCTAACCCCGCCGCTCGCGGTGTGGAGTCATCACGGCGCCGTCGGCGGTTCTTATGGCCTTCGGCCAGCCTGTCCACTGCAGTGGACGAACAGCATCGGAGCATTGCGAGATGATTCAGACCATTGGCGACATCACCGGCTACATCGACGTGGCGCAACTCGTCCTGTACGCCTTCTGGTTGTTTTTCTTCGGCCTCATCCACTATCTACGGCAGGAAGACAAACGCGAAGGCTACCCGCTGGAGATGGACCCCTCCGAGGCTCGCCTGCGAGGCCCACGACAAGGATTTCCGAGCCTGCCGAAGCCCAAGGTTTTCCGCTTGCCACACGGTGGAACGGTGCTCGCTCCTGGGCCGCGCCGTGAAAGCCGCCAAATCCATGCAGAGCCCATCGCGCCTTGGCCGGGAGCGCCACTCGAACCCACCGGCGACCCGATGCGCGACGGCGTAGGTCCGGCTGCCTGGGCCGAGCGTGAGGACGAACCCGATCTCACGCTTGAAGGCGATTTGAAAATCGTGCCCATCCGAGTGGCCACGGATTTCTTTGTTGCCAATGGAGATCCGGACCCGCGCGGCATGCCGGTGGTGGCCGTTGATGGCCTATCTCCCGGCAAGGTGGTGGATATCTGGATCGACCGATCCGAGTACGTCATCCGGTATCTGGAAGTCCAGCTCGAGGGTGGCGATCGCACGGTGCTGCTGCCGATGAATTACGCGAATTTCACGCCAGCGCTGCGTGAAATTCGTGTGGTATCGGTGCTGGCGCAACACTTCGCGCACGTTCCCACCCTGGCGGACCCCAATCGCATTACTTTCCTGGAAGAAGACAAGATCGTCGCTTATTTCGCCGGCGGATATCTCTACGCAACGGCCGAGCGATTGGGACCACTGTTGTGAGCCAGACTTGGTTGACGGCTCACGACGACGAGCCCATGCGTGGGCTCCCGGCACCGCTTCCAGCGGCTGAAACCCTGCTCTGGCAGGGTTCGCCCGATCCGCTGTCGCTTGCTCAGCGTGCCTATGGCGTGCGGGCAGTCGCCATTTATTTCTTCCTGCTGCTGGCCCTGCGGTTGGCAGAAGCGGGTAGCGGAGAACTGGCGATGAACGGCTGGATGGCTGAACTTGTACCCACCGTGGTGCTGGCGGGGTGCGCAACGGCGCTTCTTGGGCTCCTCGCATGGCTTAACGCCCGTGAAACGCTCTACACGCTCACCGACAAGCGGCTCGTGCTGCGCTTTGGCGTGGCCCTGCCGATGACGGTCAATATTCCCCTCACGCGCGTCGAAGCAGCCGACCTCCGACTTTATCGCGATGGCACAGGCGACATCGCCTTTCGCCTGTCTCGCCCGGAGCGGGTCTCGTGGCTGGTTTTCTGGCCACACGTGCGGCCTTGGCAGTGGACTCGGCCCCAACCGTGTCTGCGCGGCATCCGTAACCCCGCCCGTGTCGCCGAGCTGTTGCGCGAGGCCGCGGCGGCCGACTCCGGGATCCCGGGGTCGGCGTGAGCGAAACCACATTACCAGCGGTCAGACGCGGTGTGAGCGGGTATACCCCCGGCGTCATGCTGGTGACGCTGATCATGTGCACGCTCGTCGCCGTTGCCGTGACACGCCCGCCGGGCGGTGCGCGCACCGGTCTGCCACAGGCCGGCCTCCTCGTTGAGCAGCGCTACGTTTTCGGAGACGGCCCCAACGGTGAAGTGTCGGTCTCGGCGCTCGGAGACCCGGCACTGGGGCGTGCGCTACCTGCGGGCACGCATAATTTTATCCGGGGCGTTCTGCGTGGACTGGCACGGGAGCGCCGGCAGCACGGTCTGGGGCGCGAGGCGCCATTCAGACTGGCAGAGTGGGCCGATGGGCGACTCACTCTCGAGGACACAGCCACCGGCCGCATCATTGCACTCGAATCATTCGGTCCGACGAATGCCGCTGAATTTCGTCGACTTCTGTCCCCGGCGGATCTTTCCGCTCGCAGGAAGTCGATCCACTCTCAGGAGGTTCCATGAGTACCATTGCCTCAGACGTCGTGCAGCCCGTCGAAGCCAATCGTAAGGCAAGCGAGGAGACCATCCTCAATCCCCGCTTCTACACTACCGACATCAAGGCCATCGACCGAATCGACGTCAGCTCTGTCCGCCAGGAATGGGAAGCGATGATGGACGAGTTCCGGCGCGACGGTAACCGCAACCATTTCAAACGCGACGCCGCGTTCGTGCAAGAAATTCGTGATCTTCACCCTGCGCTCTACGAGGAATTCATTGAGTTCCTCATCAGTTCGGCGACCTCGGAATACTCAGGGTGTGTGCTCTACGCCGAAATCCGCAAGGCCGTGAAGAATCCGGACATGCAGGAGCTTTTTGGATTCATGAGCCGCGATGAGGCGCGTCACGCAGGTTTCATCAATGAGGCCCTGCGAGATTTTGGCGTGGCGCTCGATCTGCGGATGCTGGCGAAAGAAAAAAAGTACACCTTCTTCAAGCCCAAATTCATTTACTACGCGACATACCTATCCGAAAAGATCGGCTATGCCCGCTACATCACGATTTTCCGCCAGTTCGAACGTCACCCGGAACGACGCTTCCATCCGATCTTCCGCTGGTTTGAACGTTGGTGTAACGACGAATTTCGCCACGGGGAAGCCTTTGCCCTCATCATGCGATCCGATCCTTCCTTACTGCGCGGTGTGAATCGGCTCTGGATCAAGTTCTTTCTGCTGGCGGTCTACGCCACGATGTACGTGCGCGATCACACCCGGCCGGAGCTCTATGAAGCGCTCGGGATGGATGCAACGACTTACGACTACAAGGTTTTCGACATCACCTCCGAGATCACTCGTCAGGTGTTTCCTCTCACGGTGGACAGCGACTCGCCGGCTTTCCGTGCGGATATGGACAAGCTCTACCGTATTTCGAAAGCCTTTGACGCCGCCCGCAAACAAGGTGGGTTACGCGGCATGCTCAAGCGTGGCTGGCTTGCTGCTTCCGCTGGGCTAACCTTCCTCCATCTCTACACGCTGCCGACGCGCGACAATGCTCTGCCGTCGCAAACCCGGCTGGCGCCGACCTGGTAGGCGCAGGCGAAGTGTCTATATCGGTGATCTGGCCCGCGCTTTTCGTCGGGCTTGCGTGGTGGGGTGGGACCGGGCTCGTCCTCTCACTCAATCATCGGCCACCGACGACATTCAAGCGCGCCCTCACCATTGCGGTGGCGCTGGCATTCCTGGTTCTGGCCTTTCTGCCCCTGGTGTCTTCCAGCCGCAGTGTCATGGCCTGTTATGCCGCCTTTGCCATGGCACTGGTGCTGTGGGGGGTGGTGGAAATGAGCCTGCTCATGGGCTTCATTACGGGACCCCGGCGCCAGCCCAGCAGTGGGGAAGCGGGATGGCAGAGATTCACGACGGCACTTTCCACTCTGCTGTTCCATGAGTTGGCGCTGTTGGCGGTGGGCGGATGTCTTTTTGTAGCCACCCTGGGCGCCCCCAATCGGGTGGCGCTCTGGACCTATTGCATCCTGTGGGGGATGAGAACCAGCGCTAAACTGAATCTGTTCCTTGGCGTGCGCAACTTCTCGGAGGAATTTCTCCCCCGTTCGCTGCGCTATCTCGCGAGCTACTTCCGGCGCGCGCCCATGAACCCCCTGTTTCCGGTGTCGGTTACTTTGGGCTCAGCGCTTGCCGTCCTGTTGCTGAGGAGTGGGTTGGATAGTTCTACCGGAGCCTTTGATCGCGTGTCCGGGTTGCTCCTAGGGGGGATTACCGCGCTGGCGGTCCTCGAACATTGGGGGCTGGTAATGCCCGTCCCGCTCGATGGCTTGTGGCGATCCCACCGGCGGGAACCCGGTGCCGTCAAACGCCAGACGAATCTGGTTCTGGTGTCTTCGGCTTCTCCGGAGGCTGGCCTGCGCACAGGACGGCGACCGGGCTGAAGTCCCGGCTTCGAAGCGCACATGCTCGACTGGAGACGCGAGAAGGCACACTGGCCGTTCTCCAGCGCCAGTCTATTCCCGGTGGTCGATGGTCAGCGCTGGCACGTACAACTGCTTGGCCAAGGCCCCGAGCTCCTACTCGTTCACGGCGCCGGCGCGGCATCGCATACCTGGCGGTGTCTCATCCCCTTGCTCGTTCCACACTTTCGTGTGGTCAGCCTCGATCTGCCGGGTCATGGTTTCAGCGCGTGCCCGCGAGACCCTCATGGACTTTCCCTGCCTTCCATGGCGGGCGCGCTGGCGTCCCTCTTGCGCGACCTTGGCGTGTCGCCCGCGCTTGCGGTTGGACACTCCGCGGGTGCGGCGATACTGGCGCACATGAGTCTTCATCAGGCGTTCAGCCCTGCGCGCCTCATCAGCCTGAACGGCGCGCTTTTGCCGCTGCACGGGTGGCGTGGCCTGCTCTTTGCGCCTCTTGCCCGCCTGAGCGCACGGGGACGTCTGCTAGCCCGACTTTACGCTTGGCGGGCACAGGACCGTGCCGCAGTCGAACGCGTGATTCACAGCACCGGATCGCATCTGGACGCGGAGGGCGTTCGACTTTACCAAGTGCTCGCCGCCGATCCGGATCACGTGGCGGCGACCCTGAATATGATGGCCCAGTGGGATCTGGAGCCGCTGGCAAAACGTCTACCGACTCTTTCCGTTCCCCTGGTGCTTGTAAGCGCACGCGGTGACACGGCCGTCCCACCCGGCAATGCGGCGGCGGTAAACGCACGAGTCAATGGCAGCCAGCTCGTCGAATTCGACAGGGGCGGGCATCTGGTGCACGAGGAACATCCGGAGCTTGTGGGCAAGCTAGTGCTGGCAATCGGCCGCGAGGCGGGTTTCGTCCCCTGAGGAGGCGGTATGTATCGCTGGGAATGGGCAATTTGCGAAGCGCTGGTGCTGGGCTTCGCCATCTATGAGTGGTTCTCCATCCGGCGCGAACTCAAGCGCTCAAAGGATGCGCAGGCGCAAGAAGAAAAACGCAGAGCGGGGGAATCCCCCGCTGAGTGAATACCGTCCTCCCGACTAGCCGGCGCTCCCGAATTTCGAGTCTGGTCTGGAGCGACTGGGTGAGCAGTGAGGCCCCTCGGGGTCTCAGCCAGCGCTGTCGACCCGCAACAAGAGGTAATCGGTGCCGTGATACTGCAGGTGCCGAAGTTCCCGTGTCATGCCATGGAGCAGGCGCAGCGACAGTTCGTCTTCCAGAGACGCTTCGTTTTCCACACTGCCCGTGACCTGGGCCACTGCCGATTCCACATTCACGCTCGCTGGCGCTGAGATGTATTCCAGCTCGGCGTCATGATCAATTTGACGAAGGCGCACGTGTAACTGGCTCTTTTCGTCGGTTTTACCGGCACGCGCCTGATTCTCGAGCAGGAATAGCAGCGACTCTTCTGCTGCCAGCATCAGCCGGTTTTCCGCTGACTCGTCCCATCCGAGGCGCTTACAGAAGCCCCCAACCAGCTTGCGCAGCTCTGACAAAGCCGCGATGTCGAGCGGTGTGCTCAGCTTGTCGCGCGTGCGTTGGCGCAAGGAAAGGAGCGCCATCAGCAGGATGGCGGTCAGGCCACCCGATGTCGTGCCGTTGGAAAGAAAGAGTTTTGCCCAGTCGGGCATCAGTTCGTTGAACAGAAACCCACCCTGAAAGCCGACGCCGACCCAGAAGCCCAGGCACACCGCGACGCCGGATTCAAAATCGAGGGGTTCCTCGGTGACCATGCGGATGCCGTGACCGAACAGGAGTACCAGAATCATCAGGAGGTAGCCCCCAGCCACCGGGCTTGGCAGCGCGGCAACGAGAGCACCGACCTTGGGTGAGAACGCGAGCAGAATGAGGAAAACGCCACCCCACATGCCCACCCTGCGGGAGGCCACTTTGGTGAGCTCCATCACCCCGACGCTCATCGAGTACACGGTATTTGGAACGGTCCCAATGAGTCCGGCCAGAAAGCTGCCCACGCCGTCGGCATTGATGGCACCCTGCACGGCCCTGAAATCGATGGGCTTGGTTTCCCGGTAAGAAGCCCGCTGCACGGCCAGACCATCGGCATAGGTTTCGATGCAGCCAACCATGGTGATCAGAATGAAAGCGGGCAGCAACGCCCAGAAATTGCCGTCGAGGTTCGTGGAAAGTCCGGGCCAGTCGGCCTTGGGCAGTCCAAGCCAGGGCGCGGCCGCGATGGCCGAGGTATCGACCAGTCCCTGTGACCAGGCAACCGCCGAACCGACCACTACACCCATCAGCGGTGCCCACAGGCGAACCATATCCTTCGCGAAAAGCGAGACGGCGATGATGGGCAGCAGGGTAGCGCACAGAATGAGCGCCGGCGTGCCCGTGCCGACGAATTCCGGTGGGACCTTCTTGAGCATGTTCCACACCACGGGCGCGACACTGAGGGCCATCAGCATGAGCACCGTGCCGCCGACTGCGGGCGTAAGCACGCGCCGCAGGGCGCCCATCTTCCAGGTGAACAGGAAGGTAAACAACGAAGCCGCGCATACCAGGGTGGCCATGAGCGGGAGGCCGCCCGTACCGAGTGCGCTCACGCAGACCGAAACGAAGGCAACGTTGGAACCGACGAACAGCACGAAGCCGCCCCCCACGATGCCAAAGCGCATGATCTGCATCCAGGTCGATACGCCGCTCGCGATGAGCGCACCGAAAACGAGCCAGGCGGACTGTGCAGGGTCCAGCCCCGCGGCTCGCGCGACGACCAGCGGCGTGACCATCACACCGGTGACGATGAGAACCACCATCTGCAGGCCCAGTCCCGCGGCCAGTGGATGGGGGGGGCTCTCCTGGGGCTCGTAACGGACAAAGTGTTTCGCGCTCAAGGGGGCTCGCTTTCGTGCAGAAGGGTGGAACGGCGCCCCTGCAGGGTAGCAACTCAGACGGAGTGGCCCAAGCGCCGCGTGGCCGTCGTCGGGGGCACTTCGGGTTAGGATCCTGAGCCTGACTATCCTGTTCCTGACACGGGATGGTCATCTCGCCGTGTTCAACTCCGCAGGTGGGACGCGGGAGACAGGGCACCGCGAGCCAGACCTTTGAGGGGCGGTGCCTTTCTCGCCCATCGTAAAGCCAGGAGTTCCGGCAGCATGAACCAAGCCTCCAACCGGCAGAATGCGATCCTGCGCAGCGCTTTGATGTCACTTGCCTCGACCCTGGCGGGGGTGCTGGCGGTAGTAGGCATTCTGTCGCTGTTCTCCGTCTGGTCCATGAATCGCGCTTGGGAGCGCGGC
>JBIKOF010000394.1:0-2865 GCA_044358205.1 Gammaproteobacteria bacterium
CTCATAGCCTTCCGCGTAGCGGAACGCGTTGTAGATGAACTCGGTAATGCCGAGTTCGACGCGGCGCTGCCAGGTGCGGGCATGGGCGCGTTCTTCCGAGGTGCGGCCAATGAGCACTGGTGTGGGATGCTTCTCTTCCACGTATTCGCAAATCACGGCGGTTTCGGCCACCACCGTGCCATCGTCGAGTTCGAGCGCGGGCGACTGGCCACCCGGGTTGCGCTTTAGAAAACCTTCCTTGCGATTGTCAGCGGCCAGGATGTCGACTTCCTCGCTGGGCAGGTTCAGCCCTTTTTCCGCAAGGAACATGCGCACGACGCGCGGATTGGGACCAAAGGAATGGATGAGTTTCATGATCGTGGCCTCCTGAGCCGGGAATCGTTTTTGGAATGACCGTCCGCGGGCGGGACGGCGGCGTGGTCAAGGTAGGGGCCACCCCTCGCAGCGTCAAGCCGTGTTAGAGGCTCGCGACAGCGCAAACGAAGAACGGCCTATTGAGCGATTCTGAAGCGGGCGCGCAGACGAAAACGGATGCGGACCTCAGCTTGCGGGGGGGCTTCGGCGTGTCCGGCGTCGCCACAGGGCCCAGCCGATTCCGCCGATGGCCGCGAGCGCTAGCGCCGCGAGGAGCCCCTGCCGGGTGGCCGGCGTGAGCTGACGCACGATGCTGTGGGTTACACCGCCCAGGGATGAGGTGATTAGAAACACCAACGCCAGTACGCACAAACCAACGAGCCGCATCAGCACCGACATGGCTGTTCTGGCATCACTGGCGTAGATGAAAAAAAGCGGCGGTGCATGGCACCGCCGATTGTCGCAGACACCCGGACGCGCGGCGAGCGCGCCCGAGCGGGGGAGGGATCTCAGTAAGCGAGGCTGCCGCCGAGCAACCAACCGGCGACGGCGCCTGCGGCAGTGGCCGCGGCACGTCCACTGCCGTTACCTACCTGTGAACCGAGCAGGCCACCGGCCGCGCCGAGCACCGCGCGCGGCAGAAAACCGCCGCCGCCCCCTTGGCCATACCCGTAACCGCCCTGTCCGTAGCCGTAGTTCGGGTAGCTGGCCGGCGCATAGGTGTGGACTTCTCGCACCACCGGCGCATACACCACGGGCGGCGGACTTACATAGACCGGGGCTGGCTGTACATACACCACCGGCGGTGCCTGATAGACCGGCGGGTAGTAATAGCTCGCGCCGTAGCCGTGATGACCGTGGTGGCCATAATGGTGGCGATGACGTCCCCAGTCGGAATCCGCCGCTGCATTCGCGGCGCCCCCAACCATCGCCACAACAAGCAAGGTCTTCAGGCTGCCGGCAGGCCGGATTCGAATCGTGCGCATGTCACAGACTCCTTTCGCGTTGATGCGGGTGTTCCCCGCGCGAAAGGCATGCTCGGCCCGGCGTGCTGAATCGTGCATGAATGCACGAGGGACTGGTGGTGGTCCGTCCGGTTGAGGACGCAAACACCTATCACGGCGCGTTCAAACGTGTGTGAGTGCGCGGGGGCGATGCCGCGCTGCGGGTTGCGGATGAATGCCCACGCAAACCCACGAGGCAGTTGTGATCCGCGGCTTCAGCAGCGTTCGAGCATCAGTCCCTTCAGGTAATCGCCTTCGGGGAAGGCAAGCATCACGGGATGGTCGACGCCACCGCCAAGCGCGGCCACGATCTGGATGGGTAATCCGGCGTCAGCCGCGGCACCGGCAAGGATTTTCTGGAAGAACTCGCGCGAAATTCCACCGGAGCAGGAAAATGTGAGCAGGCGACCGCCGGGCTTCAGCAGTTTCAGCGCGAGCAGGTTGATGTCCTTGTAACCCCGTGCGGCGCGCTCGGCCAGCGCCGCCGTAGGCGCGAACTTGGGGGGATCGAGCACGATCAGGTCGAACTGGCGCGCCTGATCGCGCAGCCTTCGGAGACGCTTGAACACATCGTCCGCCACGAACTCCACACGGTCTGAGGCAAGACCATTGTGCTCGACCTGCTGATGCGCAAGCGCGAGGGCATCCTCGGAACTGTCGATGGCGGTGACCGTGCGTGCGCCGCCGGCAAGCGCGTTCAAGGTGAAGCCGCCGGTGTAGCAGAAACAGTCCAGCACCTCCGCATCCTCTGCCAGCGCGCGCACGTGGCGCCGGTTGTCTCGCTGATCCAGAAAGAATCCCGTCTTCTGGCCGCCGGTGACATTGGCCTGATAGCGCAGACCGCCCTCGCTGAAGGGCACGGGACCCTCGGGCATCGGGCCCCGGAGCGCAGCCTGATGCGGGCTGAGACCCTCGAGCGCCATCACTTCGGCGTCCGATCGCTCGTAAACGCGTGTTAGCCCGGTTGCCTCGAGCAGGGCTTCCACCAGCACCTCGCGCCAGGCTACGGCGCCTGCACTGGTGAGCTGCAGAACCAGCTGCTCTCCATAGCGATCGCAGATGACCCCCGGCAGGCCATCGGCCTCTGCATGCAGGAGCCGCAGGGCGTCGAGTGTGGGGCAGTGCCGGACACGCCGCGCGACCGCGGCAACTACCCGGGCTCGGACCAGCGCCGCCTCGAGCGGCGCGTTCTCGTCGAAACTCCACACCCGGGCCGCGATCTGGGAGTCCGGGCTGTAGGCAGCCCAACCCATGAAGCGTCCCCCGTCCGCTACCACGCGCACACTGCTGCCCCGAGGGGGGGCGCCATCCAGGCGGGCGATAGCGCCACTGAAAATCCAGGGGTGACCGCGCAGGAGGGACTTCTCGCGGCCGGGCTTCAGAATGAGTCGAGGGCTTTGCATGGCGCGCATGGTAGCCGAGATGCCTGTGCGCGCGGTCGGGTTCGTCCTGCGCGGGTGCCCGGCGTTTCTTCCGCGCCGCTGTAGGCCTTTGCCTACGCTTCTCG
>JBIKOF010000395.1:0-2863 GCA_044358205.1 Gammaproteobacteria bacterium
GTGCTGGCGAGATTCACTTCGTCGGCGCTGACGAAGCAGGGTCCCATGGGGCAGAAGGTGTCCTGCGATTTACCGAGGAGCCATTGCTTGTGGTGCTTCTGGACATCCCGCGCGGTGACATCGTTGATGATGGTGTACCCGGCGACATGGGAGAGTGCGTCCGCTGCGGCAATATTGCGGCCACCGCGTCCGAGGATGACACCCAGTTCAGCCTCATAGTCCGTATGGGTGGAGATGCGCGCATCCTGCTCAATCGCCTCGCCGCAGGCGATGACCGAATCGGGTAGTTTGGAAAACACGATAGGGGCTTCCGGAGGTGCCTCGGTGACCGCATTGTCATAGCCGCTCTGCGCAAACTCCCGCACGTGCTCAGGATAATTCTTGCCCACGCAGAACACATTCCGACGCGGGCGCGGCACCGGCGCACACAGCGTGACTTCATCGAGGCGAAGTCGCTCGCCAGTCTCGGGGAGCTTGCGCAGAGCGCCTTGCTCATCCAGCGCGACAAGCACGCCATCGCTGGCCACTGGTCCTTCGGTAATGAGGGGACGCAGGGTTTGAGAATCGTCTTCGAGACAGGCAAGCCGGGGTTGCCCCGCGCCTGCTCTGAACACCAAAAGCCGCATGTCTTGTCCTCATTGTGCAAATCGGCGACGCTCGCCATGGTAGCCGAAAGGGCCTTGTGTCGCCCCGGCAACGGCATTTTCACATTCACAT
Organism: Gammaproteobacteria bacterium; assembly: GCA_044358205.1. Taxonomy (GTDB): domain Bacteria; phylum Pseudomonadota; class Gammaproteobacteria; genus CAIKBL01. Next base: position 718 of record JBIKOF010000395.1, read on the forward strand.
CAGCCGCGACATGACCCCGACAGAAATCTTTTCCTCGACTGATGCCGTGCAGCAAGCGCTATCCGGCGAAGCCTATCTCGCGAGCCGTGCCCTCGCCCTCAGCCTCAAGCTCGCCCACGATCTGGGCAAGCCTCTCTTGCTGGAAGGCGAGGCGGGGGTGGGCAAGACTGAAATCGCCAAGGTGCTTGCAAGCCTGCTCGACACCCCTTTGATACGGCTGCAGTGCTATGAGGGGCTCGACGCGAACAGCGCCCTTTACGAATGGAATTACGCACGGCAGATCCTGCACATCCGCATTGCCGAACAGGATCCCGCCGCCCGCGCACGGCTGGAACAAAGCATCTTCAGCGACGAGTTTCTCCTTGCGCGCCCATTGCTGGCCGCTTTGCGCCATCCGGGTCCGCGACCCGCCGTGCTGCTCATCGATGAAGTCGATCGCGCCGATGAAGAATTCGAAGCCTTCCTGCTGGAAATCCTCTCCGACTTTCAAATCACCATTCCGGAGCTGGGCGTCATCCGGGCCAGCCATCCGCCTCTGGTGGTCTTAACCTCCAACCGCACCCGTGAGCTGCACGATGCGCTCAAGCGGCGCTGTCTTTACTTGTGGGTGGATTACCCCTCGCCGGACACCGAGCGCGAAATCATCCTGCGTCGCGTGCCAGGCATTGGTGTCACGCTGGCCGACGCTATCACGCGCACGGTTCATACCCTGCGCTCGGTCGATTTCTACAAACGTCCGGGCGTCGCTGAAACCCTGGACTGGAGCCAGGCGCTCTTCGGTCTGGGCATCGAAACGCTCACGCCTGAATTGCTGGAAGATACGGCGGGCGTTCTGCTGAAGTATCGGGACGATATCGACCGCCTCCGCAAGCTCGATCCAGCGCGCCTGCTCGAGGGAGACGCAGGGTCTCCGCAGGGTAGCGAGCGCCGCTGAGTTTGCTGCCGGACGTGGACTCGACCGCTGCCGCCGACCAATTGCTGACGCGCACGCTTGCGCTATGTGCACGGGCACGTGAAGCCAATATTCCCATCACGCCGAGCCGGGTGCTGGATGTGTTTCGCGCCCTGCCGGCCATCGATTGCAGCGATGAAGAAAGCTTCCGACTGGCGCTGCGCCTGAACCTTGTGTCATCGCGTGAGGAGGAGCAGCGCTTCGATGCGCTGTTTCGTCAGTTCTTCCATGGCGAGGCCGGCGACCGGGTTTGGCACAACCGCATCCGCGGGGAGTCGATGCAGGGCTCGCTCGGACATCACTTCAAGGCGTTGGATCAGGACGTCACCACCCAGCCCGAGGCCTTCAGTGCCGAGGAAACCTCGCGCGGGCTCGATCTCGCCAGTCGCTGGGACCCGGATGCGCCACCCCTCGAACAGATTATCCGGGAGCTCGCCCGGCATCTCGCCCATCGCCCCTCGCGGCGCCAGCAGCGCGCCGCCCGTGGTCGACGCATCGACGTTCGCCAGAGCCTGCGACGCAGCGCGCGTCAGGGTCCGGACTTCATGCCACTGGCGCGAGTCGAGCCAAAGACACGCAAAACCCGCATCGTCATGCTCTGCGACGTCAGCGGTTCGATGGATGCCTTCAATCCCTTCCTGCTGCGGTTGATGTTTGGCCTGCAGCAGGCGCTCGCAAATTCACGAACGCTGGTGTTCAGCACCCACGTGACGGAAATTACTGCCAGCCTGCGCCGACGCAGCGTGCAGGAAACCTTGAGGGAAGTCGGGGACACCGTGAGCCATTGGTCCGGTGGCACGCATATCGGCGGAGCACTGGCCACGCTTAACCGGACCGTGCTCCGCGAAGGCGTAGGCGGCGCGACGGTGGTGATGATCCTGAGCGACGGCTACGACAATGGCGAAGTGGCGCTCATCGAGGCCGAGATGCGGACCTTGCAGCGTCAGTGCGAAAGTGTCGTCTGGATAAACCCGATGTACGGCGCCTCGACCTTCAAGGTGCGGGCGGCGGGTATGAAAGCAGCACTCCCTTTCGTCGATCATTTTCTACCGGCGTTCGATGCGCGTTCCCTGAAGATTCTGGTCCGCGAACTCGGTCGCCTGTGATATCAGCCCTGCCCCTCGCCTCGCCTCGGCACAGCGTGTAGGCTCGCGCCAGCAGCGCCCGGCGCGCGCTTTCCCCATTCCAAGAGGA
>JBIKOF010000396.1:0-2860 GCA_044358205.1 Gammaproteobacteria bacterium
CATCATCACCACCGACATGGGCGGCACCTCCTTCGACGTTGGCGTCATTCACGATGGCAAGGCGGTGGTGTCCTACAAGAGCCTCGTCCATCAGTACGAATACTTCCTGCCCAAGGTGGACGTGCAGACCATGGGCACCGGCGGCGGCAGCAAGGTGTGGATAGACAAGACCACGCGTACCCTCAGAGTAGGACCGCAGAGCGCCGGCGCCGTGCCGGGGCCCATCTGCTACAGCCGCGGCGGCACCACCCCTACCACCACGGATGCCGATGTGGTGTTGGGTTATCTGGATGCCGACAACTTCGCTGGCGGCACCATGCAGCTCGACCGCGCAGGCGCCACCGCCGGGCTGCAGGCGCTGGCCGATGAACTCGGTATGAGCCTCTACGAACTGGCGAGCGGTGTCGCGCAGATTGCGGAATTCCAGATGGCGGACCTGGTGCGCAAGGCCACCATCCAGAAGGGCCTCGACCCCCGAGACTTCGTGCTGTACGCCTTCGGTGGCGCCGGCCCGGTGCATATGGCGGTCACCGCCCGCGAGGCCGGGATCAAGCGCGTGATCGTGCCGCAGGGAGATACGGCTTCCACCTGGTGCGCGTTTGGCGCCGCCTCCGCCGACACCCTGCACGTAAACGAACAGGTCAGCATCATGTCCTCGCCCTTCGACGTCGCGCGCATCAATGCGCTGCTCGCCGAACTGGCAGGCAAAGGCCGTGAACAGCTGGAGGAAGACGGCATTCCCGCAGCCCGCCAGCACTTTCGCTATTCCATCGACATGCGCCATCGCGGCCAGATCAATGAAGTCGAGGTGGAACTCGACAAGGGCACCCTGACGACAGACGACCTGGACGATCTGCGCGGGCGCTTCGTGCGACGCTACGAACAGCTCTATGGTCGTGGGGCTTCCCTACCGGGTGCACGCCTCGAGTGCGTGACCTTCCGCGTGCGCGCCAGCGCAGAATCGCGCAAGCCGCGCATCCAGACCGCCACCACGTCCACCGCAGAAATTCCAGCCGGCGCGCACACCGGAAATCGCGACATCTACTGGGCTGAATGGAAACGGCTGGCGTCGACCCCCATCTATGATGGGTACCGCCTGCAGCCCGGCAACCAGTTGCCAGGTCCGTGTGTCATCGAGACCACCACCACCTCCATCGTCGTACACCCCGGCCAGACAGTCGCCGTGGATGCACTGCGCAACTTCGTGATCGACACCGGCCTCGCCGCCTGAGTCCAGAGAGGGAATCAACATGCCACGCATCAGTGAAATCACCGACATCGACTTCGACGGCGTCAATCACCCCTATGTGCCGCCGAAGGCGTTACGCATCTCGCCGAAGCTCAAGCTTCACCGCGAATGGGACACCGAAATCGATCCGGTGACTTACGAAGTGGTGCGCCACAACCTGTGGCAGATCAACGAAGAGCACGGCGCCACCATCCAGCGCCTGTCCGGTTCGCCGGTCGCGATGTATGCGCTGGACCTGAATCCCTCGCTGCTGACCGAAGACGCGGAGTTCGTCTACTTCGGCCCTTACATGCAGTACATGTCGGGGGTCACCGATACGCAGGTGAAGTGGACGCTGGAATTCCGCAGCGACAACCCCGGGATCCGCGACGGCGATATGTTTCTGGCCAACGATCCCTGGGTGGGCGCGGCGCACCAGCAGGATGTGATGCTGCTGTGTCCGGTGTTCTGGGAAGGCGAGCTCTTCTGCTGGGTGACGAATTGCCTTCACCAGTACGACATCGGCGGGATTACCCCCGGCAGCTTCTGTCCGTCGGCTGAATCGGTGTACGACGAAGGCATCATGCTGCCGCCCATCAAGATCATCGAAGGCGGTGAAATCCGTCGCGACATCGAAGCGGTGTACCTGCGTGCCTCGCGCAAACCGCAACTCGTCGCGCTCGACTTCCGCGCTCAGATGGCCGGCAATGCCACGGCACGCGATCGTGTGCTGGAACTGATCCGCCGCTATGGTCCGCGCACCGTCAAAGGCGTCATGAAGAAAATCATCGACAACTCGGAGAAGTCATATCTGGCAAAGATGGCGCGGATCCCTGACGGGCTCTGGCAGGACCGCACCTATATCGAAGCCTGCCGTCCTGGCGATCGCCGCACACACCGCGTGCAGCTGCAACTGCGCAAGGAAGGCAACAAGCTCGTCTTCAGTAATGATGGCTCGGCGGGTCAGGAAGGCGCGATGAACGCCACCTACTCGGGCTGGCGAGGCGCGATTATGGTGGCGATTACTGAGCTTCTGTGCTGGGACCAGTATTTTGCGGTGGGCGGTGCCTTGCGCCACATCGAATTCGACCCAACCCCGGGCACCCTGAATTGCGCGAATTTCCCGGCATCCGTCTCGACGGCACCCATCCAGTCAATGGAAATCTCGCTTTATCCTGCCTACAACGTGCTGTCCAAGATGGTGTATCCCGATCAGGAGATGCGTAAGGACATCATGTGCATCGGCGGCACCAGCCAGTGGCCTGCAACGCTCTTCCGCGGCATCGACCAGTGGGGCGAGCGCTACGGGTATCTGCTCATTGACCCCATCGGGGGCGCGATTGGGGCTTTCGCCCACGCCGACGGCATCAACACCGGTGGGCAATCGCGCACGCCCATCTGCCAGTTGCCCAACATCGAGCATACCGAGCAGAGCTTCCCGATCCTGTTTCTGTATCGCAAGGAATTGCCAGATTCTGGCGGCGCGGGCAAATATCGTGGGGGGCTATCGGCGGAGAGCTGCTTCATTCCGCACAACACCGACTTCATCACCCAGGACACGCTGTCTTCGGGCAATGCCACACCCACCTCGCCCGGCATGATGGGTGGCTATCCGTCCACCACCAATGCCTA
>JBIKOF010000397.1:0-2858 GCA_044358205.1 Gammaproteobacteria bacterium
GATCTCGCGCGATATCACCGACCGCAAGCGCGTCGAGGAAGCGCTAAGGGTCAGTCAGTCGAAACTCGCCACCGCGGAATCGATCGCGCATCTGGGAACCTGGGAATGGAACCTCAAGACCAATGCAGTGGTGTGGTCTGAGGAGTCCTACCGAATTTACGGTGTCGATCCGAAAAGCTTTGTGCCTCATTTCCCGGATATCGTGAAGCTCTTCCCGAAAGAGCATGTGCCGCGGCTGCGCAAAGTTCTGTCAGCCGCCGCGCGCCGGGGCGAACCTTTTGCGGACGATTTCCTTATCCGACGCCCGAATGGCGAAGAGCGCTACCTGCACGCCGAGGGAGTAGTCACGACCTATGCCCCGGACGGCAGCGCACTCATCATGACGGGCACCAACCTCGACATTACCGAGCGTAAGCGGACCGAACTTGCGCTGCGCCGTAATGAATCAAACTTCGCCCACGCGCAGCGCGTGGCGCAGGTAGGCAGCTGGGAGTGGGCGCCTAACGAGGGGGACATCGTCATGTCGGAGGAAGCCCAGCGCATCACTGGCTTGCGCCCTCCGCGGTGGAGCTCGGTAACCCGCAAAGAATTCATTGGTTTCATTCACCCGGAAGACCGTCCGGGTGTGGAGGCGGCGATGGATGCGACGCTCACCGAGGGCCGCCCCTACGACGAGACTTTCCGCTTTCGCTGCCCCGATGGCACAGAACGCATCCTGCACTCGCTGGGCGACATGCACTCCGAATACGGCAGCGGCCGGCAGCTCATGACAGGCGTCGTGCAGGACATCACCGAGCGCAAGCGCATGCAGGATGCACTTGCAGCGTCCCGCGATGAATTACGCGATCTCATGCAGCATCTGCAGCATGTTCAGGAAGAGGAACGGCGACGCATTGCGCGGGAAATTCACGATGAATTCGGTGCAGTATTCACGGCCGCCAACCTCAGTCTCGCCAGACTCGCGAACCAACTCAAGGATTCCGATCCTGCCATACGGGAGTTGCTCGCCAGCACCAAGGAAATGATCATCAATGCCGGGCACTCGCTGGACGACGTCGTCAACGGCTTGCACCCACAGATGCTTGGACACCTGGGGCTCAGCGCCACCATCCACTGGTACGCCCGCGAGTTTTCCAAACGCACCGGAATTCGCGTCCACCAGCGCCTGCCTGCCGATTGTGGTGAGTTGGGGGAGCAGCAATCGATTGCCGTCTTCCGCTGTCTTCAGGAAAGCCTGACCAACGTGGCCAAGCATGCGCATGCCACGCTCATTCAGGTAGAACTGGTGCACACGCCGGGCAGGATCAAACTCACCGTAGCGGACAATGGTAGAGGCATCGACACGCACCAGCTCAACGCGCCCGATGCATACGGCATTCGCGGCATGAGCGCGCGGGTGCGACATTTAGGGGGGTCTCTTAGCGTAACGCCAGGAGAACCCAAAGGCACACGTATCACCCTGAGCCTGCCACGCAGGTATGTCTGAAAACTTTTTTGTCCGGCTCAGCCCGCCTATTACTGGAGGCCGCGTTACCCCATGATTAAAGTCATCGTCATTGACGACCATCCGCTCGTGCAGGCGGGTCTCAGCCATGTCTTTGCAGAGACGCCCGACATCGTCATCGCCGCCGCCGTAAAGAACGGCGACGATGCACTCTCCGCGTTGGATGGAGAAGTCTTAGCCGTTGCAATTCTCGATATTTCCATGCCGGGTCGACATGGCATCGAGGTCTTGCGCGACATCGTGGCAGCTCATCCGCGGCTGCCGGTTCTGTTGTATACGCGATTCCCTGAGGAAAATTACGCCGTGCGCACCCTGCGCGCGGGCGCCGCGGGCTACTTGCACAAGGGCGCAGAACCAGAAGAAATTGTTGCCGCGGTCCGGGCCCTCGCGTCAGGCGGAACCTACATCACGCCCAGTGTCGGCGCGCTGCTGAAGGAAGCGGTCAACCGCCGGCGCGAAGAAGCCAGTCTGGAGGACCTCTCGGATCGCGAATACCAGATCTTCCAGATGATCGTCACTGGCAAGGGCTCCACCCAGATTGCCAATGAGCTCAACCTGAGCGTGAAAACGGTGAGCACCCACAGGACGCGACTGCTGCAGAAGCTCTCGCTGTCTACCACCGCCGATCTGGTGCGCTTTGCCCTGCGTCAGGGTATCGACGAAACCTTCGTCGGCTAAGGCGCAGCCGTTTACGCGCGCCCAGCCGGCATCCAGTGGCTCAGGGCGCGCCCCCCGTCACCAGCGGCAGCGCTGGATCTGCAACCCACTCCGACATCGAACCGTCGTAGACCGCAATGTCGGGGTGGCCTGCGAGCGTCAGGGCCAGGGCATCCATCGTTGCCGAAATCCCGCCGCCGCAATAAGCGATGACACGCGGCTTGTCGAAAGCGCCTATGGGCTCGAATCGGTCGCGCAAAGTCTGCGGGGGCCAAAAGGTGCCATCGCGTTCATCGATGAGCGTGTTGTAGAACACATTGTGACTTCCCGGAATGTGTCCTGCCCTGCCATAGACGTTCTTGTCGCCTGAATAGGTCTCCGGTGCCAGCGCATTGATCGTACATACGTTGTGATCACCGATAGCGGCCATCATGTCGGCCTTGTTCGCCCACAATCTCGGGCGCGGATGAGGCGTGAAGGTGGCGGGTTGCGGTGACGTCACCGTCTGACTGACAGGATGGCCTTCGCGGCACCAGCGATCCCAGCCACCATCCAGTACAGCCACGTTATCGAAGCCCATGGTGCGCAGCATCCACCAGAAGCGCGTTGCCCACATCACGCTACCGGTGCTGTAGAGAATCACCGCCGTGTGGTCCCCGATTCCCGCTTCACCCGCGAGATGCGCGAAAGCCTCTGG
>JBIKOF010000398.1:0-2851 GCA_044358205.1 Gammaproteobacteria bacterium
GGAATCGCTGAGTGCAGAGGAAAAAGCCGCGCTGGAAACACTGGCCGAGGAAGCGGGCCTGCCCCTGGAAGCCGTGGTCGCCGGCGTCGAAAGCGAGGAGCCCCCCGCGTCCACAACCCCCGATGCGGCGGCCGACGAGGCCGCACTCGTGGATGAATTCATGGCTGCGACACCGGAGTCGCTTGCCGCAGAAACGGAAGCCCCTGAGGCCGCGTCCGCACCGGCGGAGGCACCTGCCGCGGCATCCGACCCGCTGGTGGTCAGTCCGGAGGAACGTGCAGCCCTGGAGGAGATGGCCAAGGCGAGCGGGGTTTCGGTGGAGGCGCTCTACCGAGAACTGCAAAGCGCCCCTTCAAACACCACGGTCATCATCGGCGAGAAAAAAACGGGGCTCGCTGCCAATCCCATGCCGCTGGTGTGGGGCTTAGGGGTGCTTATCGTGTTGGGCGCGGGCTTCCTCTGGCTGCGCCGTCGCCGGCCCGCCGTTATCGCTCCCGCGGAAGACCCGGGTGACGTCACCCAGCCGCTGCCAGCCGCCCCCCCGGCGCCCGAGCCCGAGGCTTTCCTGCTGGATCTTCACGGCATCTCGGACACGCCCACCCTGCGCATTACCAGCCGCCAGCTGGTGGTGGGACGCAGTTATGGCACAGACACAGAGCACGTCGATTACTTCATCGTCAACAAGGCCACCGTGGGCCGGCGCCATGCCATCATCAAATGGAAGGATGGGGCGTTCTGGCTGGTCGATTTGGGCAGCGTGAACGGAACCTACGTCAACGACGAGCGACTGCTTGGGGAGCGTATCCTGCGCACCGGCGATCGGCTGCGCTTTCACAAATTCGAATTCGAGTTTTCGGCACCCGGTCAGGTGCCCGCGCGTCTCGACACGCGTCGGATGGACCAGCAGACCCAGCTTGCCATGGAAAGCACCCGTATCCCCGGCAAACCATCGCGCGCCGATCTCACAGACCCCGGAGATTTCCAGACCACGGGTGATTTCCCGGCGCCGTCCGGCTTTACCTTGCGGCAGTCCGCGTTTGAGCTTTCCGAGCTGGAAGCAGACCGGGATGCTTTCTTCTCCGCGCCCGAAGCGGGCGATGTGAATTTCGAGCCCCGTCGTGTGGCGGGCGACGATGACATGACCTACGACGACCGGGAGGCGCGTTCCCTGTTCGATACGCTGGCCCGTCGCGAGGCCAGTCCAGATCCGGATGCAACCCACGCCGGTGCTGTGCCTGGGGGCTGGCCGCTCGATGCCGATGCCACCCAGGCCGGCCCTGTGCCCGCGGTTCCCGGCGCCACCCCGGTCAGCGGCACGTCTTCGGCGCCGCGCGCACAGACAAGCCTGTCCGGAGAGGACACCGCGGAATCCGACGCCTTCTTCGCCAGCAACACCATGACCGGCTTCGCCGCCGATCTCATGGAGGACGATCGCACCTTCGAAGTACCGCTGCCCGTCCGCGAGGAAATCCGCAGCGCGACGCCGGCCGAAATGCTCGCCACCCGCGTGTTCGACGATGCTTCCGCCACGGGGGAATTTGCGCCGGGCGACATGGAACGTACCCTGCAGGTGGATGCCACGGTCATCCGTCAGGCCGATTTCATGGAAACCGATATGTTCACCCCCAACGCGACGCGGGTGAACGCTGGGAACCCGGCGCCCTCGGGCGCACGCCCCATTGCGCCAGCGGACGACGACGCATCCGATTTCTTCACCGACGATCCGCCTCCCCGGCGTTGAGCAATGCCGGTGCCGTTTCAGGCGGCGCGCAAACCTTTCGCGCGCACAGCCCATCATCGCGCGTGATATGAACGAAAAAATCTTCACCCTTCTGTCCCTGCTCGCGGATGGTCGCACTCACGCCGGAGCCACGCTGGCCACCCAGCTCGGCGTTACCCGCGGGGCGGTGTGGGCGCGGATCCAGCGCCTGCAAGCGCTGGGCGTGGAAGTGCATGCCATTCCAGGCAAGGGCTACCGCCTACCGCGACCCTTCGAGCGCCTCGATGCGGCGCTCATCACCAACGCCCTTCCGCCCGCGTGGCAGGGCGGCCTTGCAGCGCTTGAATGTCTTCCTGTCACGGATTCCACCAATGAACGGCTGCTTCAGCGCGTGCAAACCGGAAACATCCACCGGCAGGCATTGTTTGCCGACTATCAGACAGCAGGACGCGGGCGCCGCGGGGACGCCTGGTTGGCACCGCCGGGTAGCGGCATCTGTGTTTCGCTGGGCTGGCGCTTCGATACTCCACCGTCGGGCATGGGCGCACTTGGGCTGGCCGTGGGCGTGGCGGTGGCCGAGTGTGTTACCGGGTTGGGTGCAAGTGGCATTGCCCTGAAGTGGCCGAACGATGTGTTGCACGAGGGCGGCAAGCTCGCGGGCATCCTCATTGAAATGCGTGCCGAACATGGGGGCCCGAGTACCGTGGTGGTGGGCGTGGGTTTGAACCTCTGGCTGCCTGGCGAGGTGCGCGCCCGCATCGAACAACCGGTCACGGATCTCGAATCGATACTGCCCACGATGCCGTCGCGGAATATCGTGGCAGCGCGCCTTCTCTCAAGCCTGGCCGAGGCACTGGAAACCTTCGCGCGCGCAGGCTTTGCGCCGTTTGTGCCGCTGTGGTCACGCCATGATGGCTTGCGCGACCGCAGGGTACGTCTTGAGCTTCCGGGACGCAGCGTGGAAGGCATTGCGCGCGGCGTCGACGCCCAAGGGCTGCTGTGTATCGAACATGCGGGAGGGCGCGAGATGTTTCTTTCCGGACACCTGCGCCGGGCAGACTAATGCGCCTTGTCATCGACATCGGCAACACCCGCATCAAGCCGGCGCAGGAATTCGCGGGTCAACTTAAC
>JBIKOF010000027.1:0-9852 GCA_044358205.1 Gammaproteobacteria bacterium
TGCTGCTCGAGCTCGTGTGCAGCAAGCCGCGGATCCTGAGCCTGTATCTGAATTTCGCCGAGTTCGGGCCAGATGTTTACGGCGCGGAGGCCGCGTCCTGGTACTTCTTCGACAAACCGGCGGCGCGTCTCTCGGCTGAAGAGGCCGCACTGCTGGCGGCCGCCTTGCCGAATCCTCGCGAATTCTCGGTGCGCAAACCGGGGCCGCAGCTGAGAGCGCGACAGCACTGGATCCTGCGCCAGATGCGGCAACTCGGCGGGGTCGCTTATCTCGCGCGGCTCTAACGCCGCCCATTCCCGCCTGCCGCCTGTTGCGGCGATTCAAAGCCCCGTATGCTCACGTTCATTCTTGCGGAGGCAATTCCATGCGCGCATCCCAGCCCTCCTTGCGTATCGCCGTTGTTGGTGGCTCCCTCACTGGATGCACAGCGGCCATCGAGTTAGCTCGCGGCGGCTTCGATGTCACCTTGTTCGAGCGCAGCGGCGAAGAGTTGAAGGATCGCGGTGCCGGTATCGGAGTCCCACCGTCGGTGGTCGAAACCTACATCGAGCGCGGCCTTCTGCCGAAGGAAGTGCCGTATTTCCCTGCCGGCAATTTCGTGCGGCGCTGGCGCACACCGGAGAGCGCGGACTACGGACATCTGGCCTGGCGTCAGCCCACCAGCCTGTGTCTGCTCAATTGGGGCATGCTGTATCGCGAGCTGCGGCGGCGAGTCCCGGAGGGTGTCTACCGCACCGGGCATCGGGTGATTGGCATGCGGCAGGAACGCGATGGGGTGATGCTCGCCATTGCAGGACACGGCGAGCAGCACTTCGATGTGGTGGTGTGTGCGGACGGCTATGCATCGCTCGGTCGGCGGGTGCTCTATCCGGACATTGAAGTGGGTTACGCCGGATACGTCCTGTGGCGCGGCAACCTCGATGAATCGAAGCTTGCCGAGCCGGAGGTGCTGGAATCAGGTATTCATGCAGTGGGGTATGCCGGTGGCCACGGCGTCTTCTACTTCGTGCCCGGCGCAGATGGCTCAACCGCCGCGGGTGAGCGTCTCGTCAACTGGGGCATGTACGTGCCGGTGCCCGACCTCGAATCCTTCATGGTGGACAAGGCGGGTCGTGTACACGAGGGATCGTTGCCACCCGGTGCGATGGCGCTGACCACCGAGGCTGAGCTCAAGGCGGCCGCCGCCGAGCGCCTGCCGCGTTTTTATGCCGACATCGCGCAGGCGGCGGTAGACACCTATGCCTACGCGATTGGGGATTGTCAGGTGCCGAGTTATGCAAATGGCAGGATCTGTCTTGCCGGGGATGCCGGGTCGTTTGCGCGGCCGCATACCGGTACGGGCGCGTTCAAAGGGGTGAACGACGCGATTGCCCTGCGTGAGGCGCTGACCTCTGGCCGCGCACTGGAGACGGCGCTCGGCGACTGGGGCCTCGAGCGCGCGGACGCCAATAACAAGCTCGTCCAGTTCGGGAATCAGCTGGGTCAGGCGCTGGTAAAGGAAATTCCCGACTGGAGTCGCATGGACGAACCCGCCATGGAGCGCTGGTTCAACGGCGTGGTCACTATCAATACCGAGGTGTTCGCGGGCGCGCGGCGCGCAGGATGACCGCATGAACCCCGTGGCCCGCGCTTGCCTCAGAGCGGGCCCTTACGCACGGCGTTACGACCATCCCAGCCCTTGGCCGCATCTTCCACCATCATGAACAAATCCTTGAACACGGAGTTGTTGTCCCACAATTCGATGTAGTGGCCCACGGTCGCGACGGTATCGAAGTAGGTGAGGGGGGCGCCACCGACCGTGCATTCGAACGCGGCAACGTGTCCACGGGCGCGGTACTCGGCGCAGGCTGCCGCGTAATCCACCGGCATCAATCCAAAGTGATGGACGCCCACGCGGCCAGCATCGAGGAACTCCTTGTATACCGAGGGCGCATCGTTGTGCTGGTAGATGAGTTCAATCTGCAGGCCGCCGCTATTGCCGAGCGCCAGCGTGACATCGGCATTGCCGGGTTTGCCGAGGTATTTCTGGTCGAGCAGGGGGCAATGCTCGAAGAGAAAGAATGGACCTGCCTTCAGGTTCTCGGTCCAGTACTTAAGTGCGGCATCGAGGTCACGCACCACGTAAGCGAGCTGGCGCACGGTCTGCAGAGGCTGAGTCATCGTTGGTCTCCCCGGGGTGTTGAGTTGTCGTGCAAACTTACTCCCAAGCCGGGGCGGGCGGCTACCCGCACTCTTTCACGCTTTTCGACTGGAGCAGAGGTTCATGGGATTCAACACGACCGGGATTGCGGCACATCGTTGGCAGCTCAGTATCGGCGAACGCTTGCCAGTGTGGTCCGTACAGGCCTTGAACGATGCCCGCGACAGCAACAACCCCATGCACGACGATACTGTCGCGCGGCAGTTGGGCTTTGCCGGTGGATTGGTGCCGGGCGTGACCCTGTTCGGTTACCTCACGCGACCTTTCGCCGCGCTCTTTGGCGAGGCTTTTCTGGGTGGCGCGGCCATGGATATCCGCTTCCGACGCCCGGTGTACGAAGGGACATGGGTGTCTACCGCCGTCGAGGTGACGGATGTGGCAAAAGAGGGCGCGGTATTCGCGGCGCGCCTGCTGGATGCGGCAGGAGAAGCTTGTGTGGTTGCGACGGTGACAATGCCCGAGCCGGGTCGCACGTCCCGGGCCTTGCCACCCACGCGGCCCTTGCCCGGGCAACGTCGGCCTGCGAGACCGGAGAGCCTGCGCGCGGAGCCCGTGTTCGGCACGCTCGAGGGCTGTGTCAGTCTGCACGATGCCACTGCCTACACCGCCATGTTGGGTGATGATGCCGCGCGTTATGCCGGGCTGGTGCATCCCGCCTGGCTGCTGCGCCAGGCCAATCTGGTGGTCGATCGCAACCTCGAGCTGGGACCCTGGATTCACGTCGGCAGCGAGGTCAGTTTCCTCGGGCCCGTGCGGGCCAATGAGCCGTGGACGGCGCGGGGAGAAGTATTGGCATTGAACACGCACAAGGGACGCGAATACGCAGATCTGGACATCGCCATCGGCGGGGCTACGCCAGCCCTGCGCGTGCGGCACAAGGTCATCTACCGGATGGAGGAGGCCTAGTCGGCCTCCTCTCCGGACTTTTTCAGGGCATCGCGCCGAAGGCCGCGCGGATTTCCTTCACAAAGCTCGCGGGCTGTTCGAAGGCAGCGAAGTGCCCGCCCTTGTCGAGCGCGTTGTAGTGCACGAGCTGGGTGAAGCGTGTTTCCACCCAGCGTCGCGACAGGCGGAAGATTTCGTGCGGGAAGATGCTCACGCCCGTCGGCACATGGATGGGAGACTTCGGTCGCGTGATGCTCGCGAAATTCTCCCAGTACATCCGGGCTGAGGATGCCGCCGCCGCGGGGAGCCAGTACAGCATGATGTTGTCCAGCAGCTCGTCACGGCTCAATACATTTTCCGGATGGCCATCGGCATCCGTCCATGCCCAGAACTTGTCCAGAATCCACGCCGCCTGACCGACCGGCGAATCGACCAGCGCATACCCGATGGTCTGTGGTCGCGTCGCCTGCTGTTTTGAATAGCCTGAATCGTTATCCCAGTAATGCTGGAAGCCCGCCATTGCCTGCTGCTCGAAGGGCGTCATGTCGGCGGTCATCTCCGAGTTGAAATCGACCAGCGGCATGTTGGTGTGCAGACCTTTGCAATGGGCGCCCTCGCTCACGCCTATCGCCATGGTGACCGCCGCGCCCCAGTCGCCGCCCTGTGCGTAGTATTCGGGGTAGCCGAGACGCTGCATGAGCGTCGTCCAGGCGCGCGCGATTCGATCGAGCGTCCACCCCGGTGTGGTGGGTTTGCCCGAATAGCCGAACCCCGGCAGGGAAGGGCAGACCACATGGAAGGCGTCGCGGGCGTCGCCGCCGTGGGCGACAGGGTCGGTGAGCGGCGCGATGACCTTCAGGAACTCCACCACGGAGCCGGGCCAGCCATGGGTCATCACCAGCGGACGGGCTTGTGGATGTGGTGATCGGGCGTGAAGGAACTGGATGTCCAGTCCATCGATTTCGGTGATGAACTGAGGATGACTGTTCAACGCCTTCTCGCAGCGACGCCAGTCATACTGGTCGTGCCAGTAACGGCAGACCTCCTGCATGTAGGCGAGCGGAACCCCCTGGCTCCAGTCAGTCGGCGTCTCACGCTCCGGCCAGCGCGTATGCGCCAGCCTGAGCTTCAGGTCATCGAGGGCAGATTGCGGAACATCAAACCGGAAGGGACGGATGTCGGCGCTCATGGCTGACTCCTTCAGGCCAGATCGGCCAGCGCTTCCAGAGCCGCCCAATCGGGGCCCGGTGCGCCATCCGTCCGCAGGGGTTGGATGACGACCTGATCGGCACCCTTCTCGAAATAGGCTCGCAGACGCGTTTTGATGGAGGCCGCGTCGCCCCAGTAGACCATGGCATCCATCAGCCGGTCACTGCCGCCGTTCTCGAGGTCGCTCTGATCAAAACCCAGACGGAACCAGTTGTTGTAGTAGTTCGGCAGGGGCAGGTAAGGCGCTAAGGCCGCACGCGCCGTCTGGCGGGCCAGCACAGGGTCGCTGCACAGGCAGACCTTCTGTTCGCAGATCACAGCCGCTTTCGGGCCCATGGTGGCCCGCGAGATGGCAGCCTGTTCCGGCGTGATGTTGTACGGGAAAGCCCCCAGCGTGCGCTCGGCTGCGAGCTTCGACATGTTCGGGCCGAGCGCGGCGAGTACCAGCTGCTTGCTGGCCGGCATGGCGTTCATGCCGGTCCAGGCCTGATCCATCTGCTCCAGGTAGGTGCGCATGGTTGCCACCGGCTGGGTGTAGGCGTGTCCGCGCAGATTGGACACGAGCGGTGCGTGCGAAACCCCGAGACCCAGCACGAAGCGGCCGCCGTAGAGCGTGTTCAGGCTGTTGTGTCCCATCGCCGAGGCTGCCGGGTCGCGCGCGTAGATGTTGGCGATACCACTACCCACGATGAGCTTCTCGCTGTGGCCAAGCAGGTAGCCGCCGATGGCGAAGGTTTCGTAGTTGAATGCTTCGGGGTACCAGAGGGTGGAGTAACCAAGACCCTCGACGCGGGTCGCCAGCTCTGCAAGCTGGGTCGGGTTCATGATGTCGGTGAAGGTGAACACACCAAGTTTGCCGAATTTCATCGCGCGGGCTCCTGAGGGCTGTATAAGCGAAAATGGATGACAGGCCCGGAGTATGCGGCCGGCCTCGCGTAAGCAAAAGAGTGGCGTACGGGCGGGCGTTCTGCGGGCGGGTTGTGTGCTCATCCAAGCTCGTTTAGTGTCCCCGGACCCCAGACCAGGAGCCGTCCATGTACACCCTGCCCCAAGGCTATCCCACCGAACCCTTTGCCGCGCTCGACCACATGAAAAGCCATGCCACCCTCAGCATCGAGGACATGCAGGTGCTGGCCCTCATCGAAACCTATGGCGAGGTTTTCTATGAGGTGATGGCACGTGGCGTCGATGACGCCGAGGCGCAGGCGCTGTTGCTGCGCAACGCTGCCGAAGAGCGTGGCCACGCGCATCGCCTGCTCAAAGCCATCCGTCTGAAGGGCGGACACTTCGAACTGCCGGATAACGCGCAGAATCCCTTCAACCCCTTTGCACTTGACCACGTGCCCGCATCGGGCGAGGTGCTGGACCTGTTGCAGCAGGCCGAAGTGGACGGTGATCTCCAGTACCAGACGTGGGCGGATGCCGAGCCGAATGCCGAGGTTGCCGCCTTGCTGCGCCTGAATGGTCGGGAGGAAACGCGGCACTTCGAGCGCGTGGCCGAGGTCCGCAAACGCCTCTCCATCGCCTGATCGGGGGCCCGATGCGATACGCGCGCGCCGGTTTCGACATCGGGCTCTTCTCGAACGCGCGCGAGGCGCAGCTCGAGTTCTGGCAGCGGCGCGTCGGTTTGCCGTTTGATCACCTGGGCAAGCTCGGGGGTGGGATTCAGCAGCATCGGCATGTGCTCGGTGATGCCATCCTCAAAATGAATCACGCGCGCGATCCCTTGCCGGCGATTCCGGCGGGCGGCTTCACGACGCTGTGTCTGTTCGGCGATGTCAGCACGCCTGAGGTGTTGGCGGATCCCGATGGCAATCGGGTGGAACGCTGGGCGAGCGAAGCAGGGGAGGGCGGGCGCTATGGCCTATGCATCGCGTCGCCCGATCCAGCCCGACTGGCTCGGTTCTATCGCGAGACGCTGGGCTTGGGCGAGTGCGCCGTGCCAGCGGACGGCCCGCCCGCTGACGCCTGTCTCGCGCATGGAGAAGGCAGGCTGTTCATCACCCCCGCGGACCCCGGTTGGGCGGCAAGTCCAGACTGGAGAGGCCGCGGCTATCGCTACCTGACCCTGCAGGTGGTGTCTGCGCGCGACGCCTGGGCCGAGGCATTGACCGCAGGCGCAACGGTCGGCGAGCCCCTGCGTGATCTGGGGGACCTGGTGCGTTTTGGTTTCATTCGCGACCCGGATGGCAATTGGCTCGAATTGAGCGAGCGCACCACGTTCACGGGGCGTCCGCTCGGTTGAATCTCGCGCGCTAGATCAGTCCGCTGAACGGTTCGACGCTCACGAGGCTGCCGGCCGGGACATTGCCGGTCTCGAGCGGCAGCACGATGAAACAGTTGGCCTGACTCATGGAGCTGAGGATCCCGCTGCCCTGACCACCCGTGGCCCTTACCTCCAGGCTGCCATCCTCCGCTTGACTGAGCACGCCGCGCTGATATTCCAGCCGACCCAGGCGCTTTTGGAGATCACGCGTGGTGCGCGCCTGCAGGCGCAGCCGAAGCGGCGGGTTCATGCCCATGAGACCCTGCAACGCGGGTTGCACGAACTGATAGAACGTCACCATCACCGAGACGGGATTGCCGGGCAAGCCAAAGAAGAGCGCATTGCCGAGGCGCCCGAAAGCGAGTGGACGGCCGGGCTTCATCGCGATTTTCCAGAACGCGACCTGCCCGAGCTCTGTGAGGATGCCGCGTGTGTAATCGGCGTCGCCTACCGACACACCGCCCGAACTCAAGACCACATCGGCAAGGCGGCTCGCCTGTGCGAAGGCAGCACTGAGCGCTGCCGGATCGTCGCGTACCACACCCAGGTCGAGTACCTCCGCACCAAGGCGCGAGAGCATGGCGTGCAAGGTATGGCGATTGCTGTCGTAGACGTCGCCAGGTCCGAGCACTTCGCCCAGCGAGCGCAGCTCGTCACCGGTGGAGAAAAAGGCCACTCGAGGCCTCCGC
Source organism: Gammaproteobacteria bacterium (assembly GCA_044358205.1). Classification (GTDB taxonomy): domain Bacteria; phylum Pseudomonadota; class Gammaproteobacteria; genus CAIKBL01. The sequence continues at coordinate 7,250 of JBIKOF010000027.1, forward strand.
ACCACCGCCACTTCGGTTTCGCCGAGCGATGCGAGCAGGCCGATATCTGCGGGCTCCAGCAGACGACCTTGTGGCAGCACACGCCCGCCGGCGGCCAGATCCTCACCTGCGCGCCGCACGTGCTGACCAGGCGTCGGGCTCGCGTCCAGCCGGATGCACGCGCCATCGACTTCGACTTTCTCTTGCGCCACCACGGTGTCGGCACCGCTCGGCACCACACCGCCGGTCATGATGCGAACGGCCTGTCCGGGCCCAAGCGTGCCGCTCCACGGGCGTCCTGCAAAGGAGGCGCCGATAACGTCTAGCGTCCCGATGCCGGCGCGGGGAATGTCTTCACCTCGAATGGCGTATCCATCCATCGCCGAGTTGGGGTGGGCAGGTACATCGACCCGCGAGTTCAGATCGCGGGCGAGAACGCGGCCCAGCGCCTCCCGCAACGGAACCTGCTCGATATCGGTCAAGGCCTGAACATGGGCTGCGATGTGGGCGCGGGCCGCTTCGCAACTGAGCGAGGTCGGGTCGTGATCGTCATCGCAGCTCGGCTGCAAGGACAGGGCCGGGGTATTCATGCCGGAGATCTCCCGTGATCGGGCGAAGGCGTCTGCCTCCGCGCGGCACTGATAAAGTCGATAACGAAGGCTGCGACGCGCGTCGCGTCGTCGAGCGGAAGCTGGGGTCGCCCGTGGGTGTCGAGGCCTGGATCGTCGGTGGCGATGGCGATCACCGAAGCGTCGTGCGTAGCCAGTAGCGGATGACCGAGCGATGGACGGTGAACCTCCACCTTGGGATGGGTTTCCTGGCGAAATCCTTCAACGAGGATCAGGTCCAGACTTGGGTCATCCACCTGCGCGACGAGTTCGGCGAGGTTTGCCTCGCGCGGTTCGGGACGCTCGACCATCAGGGCCCAGCGTCGGGACGAGCCAATCGCGACCCGGCAGGCACCCGCCTGCCGCAGCGTGTGCGAGTCTTTGCCGGGATGGTCGATGTCGAACGCATGATGGCTGTGCTTGACGAGCCCGATGCGCAAGCCCCGTGCGCTCAGCGTGGCAATGAGTGCGGCAAGCAGGGTGGTCTTGCCGCTTCCGCTGAAGCCCGAGAAGCCGAGAACCGGCGTCATGTCACAGCGCCGGCAGCCGTGCCTGCGCCGCCGCCAGATCGTCCAGCGTGTTCACGTTGACGAACATGGCTGCGTCTTCGAACTGCACGGTGGTGCAGGCGCAGCTCGCATAGAAGTCCAACACCTTGCGACCCCCGTTCGCGATCCACATGGCAAGTGTCTCTGCGAGCGATGTTGGGATCAGCGCAAAGACGGGTTCGGGACCGGCCTCACTTTCCGCCATTACCGGCGCCGCGTTGTAGACACCGGCGGCAAGGCGGGACACGAGATCCAATGGGAGAAAGGGGGCGTCACACGGTACCACCGCGACCCAGGGGGTGCGGGCCGCCCGCAGCCCCGCCAGCACGCCAGCCAGTGGGCCCGGGAATTCGGACTCGTCATCTGGCAGCACCTGCGGGGCTAGGAGCGCGTAGCGTTCCAGGTTGCGATTGGCGCTGACCATCACCTGGCTGACCTGCGGCGTGAGTCGTTCCAGCACGTGGCTCGCGAGTGGCCGTCGCCCCAGGCACACGAGTCCCTTGTCTTCCCCTCCGAGACGGGCGCCGCGCCCACCCGCAAGGATCAGTCCGGCAATGTCGGCGCGCCCAGGCGTGTCAGCCGCCGGTCGCATTCATGTGCCGGAAGATGATGGGCTGCGCGGTGAGCGAAAAATCATGCCCAAGCGGCTTGAGATCCATGGCCGCGCGGATGGCTTCGCGCAAACGTGCGTCGTCACCAGGATGTCGGCGCAACACAGCGCGCAGATCCATCGAATGTTCCTGCCCTAGACATAGCAGCAGACGCCCCTCGGCGGTGACGCGTACCCGATTGCAGGCCTCGCAGAAGTTGTGGCTGTGGGGCGAGATAAAACCTACCCGGGTGCCGGTTTCCGGGAGGCGGAAATAGCGCGACGGACCCCCGGTTTTTTCGGCAGTTGGCACCAGCGTGAAACGGGTCGAAAGATCGCGCCGAATCTCGTCGCTGGAGTAATACGCCTCGGCCCGGTCGTGATCGCCGATAACTCCGAGCGGCATTTCCTCGATAAAGGAGATGTCCATGCCCCGATGAGCGGCAAACTCTACCAAGGGGATGACTTCGTCGTGGTTGCGGTGTTTAAGAATGACGCTGTTGATCTTGATGCGTTCGAAACCCGCTGCGCGTGCGGCTTCGATGCCGTTCAGCACAGGCTGAAGATCCCCGGTACGCGTAATGCGCCGGAAGCGCTCGGCATCGAGCGAATCGAGGCTGATATTGATGCGCGTGACACCCGCAGCGCGCAGTGCCGGCGCCAGGCGTTCCAACTGCGACCCATTCGTGGTGAGAAGCAATTCTTCGAGTCCGGGCAGCGGCGCTATGCGCGCGAGCAGGTCGACGACATTGTGTCGAACCAGTGGCTCTCCGCCCGTAATACGGATCCGACGGACGCCCAGCGCCACGAACGCACGGGATACTGCCTCCAGTTCTTCCAATGACAGGACCTGGGCTCGAGGTACGAACTGCGTATCGG
>JBIKOF010000401.1:0-2832 GCA_044358205.1 Gammaproteobacteria bacterium
TCGCACTTGACAGCAATTTTCCGCGCGTCCGGATCGGGATCGGGCGCCCTACGTCCCGGCTTGGCGCCCAGTCCAAATAGCAGCCACAACCACCCACCGCCCCGCTTCGCCGGCTGGCGCGGCATCATCTCCACGGCGCCGTAGGGACAATTGCTTTCGCAGTTGCCACAGCCGATGCAGGTATCGTCAATGAACACTTCGCCGTTGACGTCCCGGCTGATAGCGTCCGGAGGGCAGTCCTTCATGCAATGTGGTTGCTCGCAATGCCGGCAGGACTCGGCAAGATGCAGGTAGGCCAAAGTCGGGCCAATCTCGCGCCGTAACCGGGAGATCCCTCCGTGCGACTCAGCGCAGGCGGTTTCGCAATTATCACACTGGATGCATAAGGTCTCATCGATGACCAGCATATTGGTCGCCTCACCTGCCCCATGCGTCAGCAGAAACTGAGCCTGAGCCGAGTGGGTATCACCAGGCTGATCGTCTTGGAGCGCATCTCGCCGACCAAGCTTCTGTGCGCGGGTGTAAAGGGTGCGCTTGAGGGCAGGGTCGGATTCGATGCGCGACCGGAAAAAATCGGCCTTGAGCACCAGCGATTCTGAGAAAACGGTGGCCGTCACCGTCGCGCTCCGGCCTTCTCCTGAAAGCAGTGCTAATTCACCGAAGTAGTCGCCACTGGAGATATGGGCTTGGATACGCTGCTCACCGCGAACATTCCGGGTGACCGCAACTGAGCCCCGCCGCAGGATGTGCAGGCCATCCGGGGCGTCGCCTTCGCGAAACACCACTTCATCCGCCTTGAATTGCTTCATCACCACCTGGGTCGCGAGCAGATCTTCAATCACCTCGTTCGGCAGGCCGTACCCTACGATGGTGTAGATGGCGTTACGGAGAAAGGCCCGATCAATGATCGCCGCAGTTCTATCAGACGACGCAATGAGCTTGAGCATGGCGCGACGGGGGCTTTCCATCAGCACGCAGTCTGGGCCCGCAAGCACCGTGCGCAGGCGCGGTTTCCCGAGGATAAGACCCATCTCGCCCAAAAACTGACCAGCCTCGACCCGATAGTCTCCGGCCATCGCGTATCCGCTCAGCACGGTGAACACCGTGTTGCCGTAGTCGCCTTGGGCCGTAATTACCGAGCCTTCGGTTGCGTGCATAAGCTCAGATTCGAGGATCAGGTCTCGCAACTGCATGGTGCTCATGGAGGCGAGAAAAGGCGACAAAGACTGCATATAGCCGAGGGTTTCGCTCACGCCTGGGGCACCACCGTGCTGGTCGAGCCTCACGCGCTCGCGTTCCTGAGGACTCAGCGGCGCTTCCCACCACACCGACAGACGTTCACGCATCAGGGGCTCGTCGGCAGGTTCAAGCGGGGTGCCGTTGATGAACTCGACCACCTCATGGCCTTGGTTCATTGCCTGCTTGATCAGCGGATAACCGGCCAACGCTCCCACCACGAACAGGCCGGGGACGCTTGATTCAAAGCGTTCCGAAAGTACGGGAATGGCATCGGGGTTGGCATTGGGAAACTCGACCCCGAAACCCTCGAGCAACTTGCGCTGAGGAATGGCGCCCAACCGCGCAATCACTCGGTGACACGGCAAGGTTTGAGGCCCACCTGCTGCCTCAAACTCATACACCTGAGGAAAGGATCCTTCACCAGCGCCGATACGGCTGGGGAACGAGCAATGCCACACCTTCAGTTGCCCGGTGCGAACCATTTTCTCGGCGAGCAGGCGGTTACCGTCCTTGCAGCGAGTGAACTCCTCGCTGCGATTCATCAGGTGAACCGTGTTGTGGGCAGCAAGTGCACAGGCGTTCTCAATACCGGCATCACCGGCTCCCACCACCACAATAGTTTCCCCGCGATGCGCCTCGGGATCGGGAAGTGTGTACTGGACAACCCCATCCTGCTCGCCGGGAACGCCAAGCTTCCGGGGATTACCCTGTACCCCGATGGCAAGCACCACAGTACGGGCCGTGCGGATGCTCCCGTCCTCACAGCGAACTTCAAAGGGTCCACTGCCGGCACGACTGATGGCGCTCACCTTACGTTTAAATTCAAGGCGAATGCCCTGAGCGGCGATGCCCGATTCCCAGGTTTCGAGCACCTGCTCCCGGCGCCCCTCGCTGAAATCCATACCGCTGCGCAGTGGCAAGATCGCGGGTTCGGCCATCACATGCTTGCGCTTTTGGTATTGCGCGATGGTGTCGGCGATATGATCCTCGCCTTCCAGCAGTACATGGCTGTTACCCCGCGCCGCAGCCCGTGACGCAGCCGACAACCCTGCCGGTCCCGAGCCAACGATCACGATATCGAAGTCGGCTTCGTGCTCTGCAAACATCATCGCCATAGGATTTCTCTCAGCCTCATCTGGCGCGAACTCAGGGGGTCATGCCCACAGCCTCGCGCTTGAGCGCGGCCAACTGCGAACGGAAGAACTCGGGGTTGTAGCGTTCATCGTCCTGAAGGGCATCCAGTAGGCCCTCGATTCGATCCTTCAGCCCGGTGGTAAGACGCAAAACCCCGGTATGGATCAAATCGTTGACGAGATTGGTGATGGCCATACAGGCCTGTTCCGCAGCTGCATAATCGCTGAAGCTGCTGGAACCCGCTTCGTCGATAAGGGCAATCAGAATGCGTCGTTGGGCCGTCGCATCATAAGTTGCACGCTCCAGCGCCGGAACGAGGCTCTGGATATGGGCCGAAAGCTCCCGCGCCAGCACCAGATAATCCTTGCCAGCGGGCGCCTCACCTGCAGACACAGCGCGATGGAGTGCCATGACTTCGGCATCGAAGTTCACCGAGCGCTCCGGCAATATGCCCCGCGT
>JBIKOF010000400.1:0-2832 GCA_044358205.1 Gammaproteobacteria bacterium
GTCCATCAACTCGGGGTTAATGGGCGAAATGTTTTGCGGAAGGGCCATGGAGATGCTCCTGAGTGCGGGAAAGAGCCGGAGCGGCTGGGCCGCTCCGGCGTCTGAGTGCGCAGATGTGCGCCGGGACCTCAGCCGACGGCGCGCAGGAACGCCGGGGCCATGTCGTCCTCGACATCGAAGGCCGGGCGCGGGCCGAACTTCTTCAGCTCAGGGATGACTTCTTTGGCGAACAGGCTCAGGTTGGAACGCGATTGTTCCAACGACATCCCTGCATAGCCGAAGATGCCCGTGAAGCCGCAGGCGTTGGTGCGGGTCTGGATGTCCTTGATTTTCTCCAGGCACTGCTCGGGGGTTCCCCACACCTGCAGATTCATGAAAAAGTCGGCCATGCCGTCTACGCCCATCGCGTCGATGGTCTCATTGAGCTTGGTGTAGTACTCGTAGCCCTTGGTGGTGGAGAAGTGGTTGCTCTGCATTTCGTAGTGCTGGACCACCGAGCGCCAGTAGCCTGAGATGTATTTCCGGGCCAGCTCTTCGGCGCGACCGGCATCCTTGTCACACATCACCCACCCGGCCACGATGGGATTCGGGGCGGCGTGGCCATGCATGGCTGTGAAGATATCGTTGTACTCTTTCAACTCCTGCGCATGCTGCTCCCATGGCTTCTGCGGAATGACCAGCAGGCCGATCCCCAGTTTGGCCATGATCTGCGAAGACTCTGCAGATACTGCTGCCGCATAAGTACGATTCTTGAAAGACTTGAACGGCTCCGGTCGGATGCGCGCACGCGGCTGTTTGATGTGCTTGCCGTCGTATTCGCAGTAACCCTGCTCCAGACCCTGCAGCACCATCTCCGCGCTTTCGACGAAACGCTCGCGGGAATCGCCCATGTTGAGGCGGAAGCCCTCGAATTCGACGCGCGCCAAACCACGACCGATGCCGAAGATCGCCCGGCCATCGCTCATGCAGTCGAGCATCGACATTTTTTCTGCCACGCGCATGGGGTCATTCCACGGCAGCACCACCACCATGGTCCCGAGCTTCACCTTGCGACATGCCCCGCCCACGAACGAGAGGAAGTCCACGACGTCGGGCATCATGGTGTAGTCGGTGAAGTGGTGCTCGATGCCCCACACTGAATCGAAGCCCAGGCCTTCTGCCATCAGGGCAAGCTTCATGTCCTTCTGATAGACCGCGTAGTCGCTGGTCCCCTGTCCGTGATCGGGATTCTGAAAAATCGCCGCCATTCCTACGTGCATGGATAACCTCCTCGCTGCGGGAAGGTCGTAGCCTTCCCTTGTTGGCTTCAATAACGACCTTCCGAGTGTACTCCGTGGCAATCGGCTACGGGCAACGCGGAAAACCCTGTTCAGTCCTCCACCGGTCCGTCCCGGAGAAAACGTTCGAGCACATTGCGCGTCACGCGCGAGACCTCTGCATTACACGGCAAAGCCTGCCCCCAAGCGATGGACCCCGTCGCAAAAACGGCACCGTTTTCAGTGGTGCTGAACAGGGTCATGTCGGCGCGCACCTGGAAGTCCTGGGTGCCGCCAAGGCCGGGATAATTGAACATGACCTCCTCGCCCACGTGGGGATAGTGATCCGAATGGCCACTCGAGGCTGCGATGAGCCAGGTATTAGGGGGCGTTCCCCAAGCGAGATCGTAGCGATCGAGCTCGAGACCCGCGGCACCTCGGCCCCCGAGTCCGCTGTCACCGAAAACCTCGCCCGACACCCCGGCCATCACCCAGGCGACAGCCGGATCGGTGGCATCGGGCAGCGTGCGGTAAGGCCTGCTTTCGTCCATGCCCTCTGAGGTGAAACCCACGCCCATGATCTTCTGGGGCGGGCGGCCCCGGTTGCGCCAGATGCCGCCCTTCTCGCCGGTGGTCGCCATGTAGTATTCGCCGGGCGCCGCCTGCCAGGCCCGGGAGCCGGAGTCGAGCTTACGGATTTCCATGCACCACGGGCTGTCGTCGCGGAAGGCGATGACCCAGTAATAGCCGTTGGCGCCCAGATACATCACTCGCCCACCCTCGGCCAGATAAGTTTCGGTCGCATCCAGCATGCTTTCCGAGTAGTACTCGGAGTGCGTGCCGTTCAGCACCACACGATAGGGTTGCAGGCAGGCCAGTCCTTCCCGGTGCAGGTCTTCATCGGTGATCACGTCGTAGGCGATGCCCGATTGTTCGAGCCAGCACACGATGGACATATCGGCGGCGAACTGCCACGGCACGCCGGTGGAGGCCATGCGGTGTCGTGGACGCAGCCCCATCACCGGCCGATGGTATGAGACATAGCACACGCCCGCGCCATCGTTGTGATGGTCGTAACTGGAACGTCCCCACTCGGGGTGTTCGGCGAGCAGATAGTCCACATCCTGCAACACAAGCGGATGGCCAGTGACAACCTCCACGCCCGGTGCATCGAGCACGAAGCGCTCGTTGGCGTAGGCCAGATAGCTGGCTGTTGGCATCAACATAGCCACTTTGGCCTGCGGTTGTGCCGGGCGCACGAAGAAGGTGAGATGGTCTTCCAGTCCGACGCCGCGCAGGCGGGCGGCGTAGACGCCGCTCGGCAGGTCGGCGGGCAGCGTCCAGGTGCACGCAGGCTGCCATTCGCAATCAATGATTGCATCGTCATTGAAGTAGATGCCGCCGTACTGGTGGGGCGCGAGCCTGAAGCAGTCGTCCCGCCCGGCCCAGTTGAACCCAGTCATAGCGCGTACGGGGCGGTTGTGGCCGTGGCCATGCAAACTGTTCGGCCCGGTATCAAGCAGCGTGTCATCGATGCCGGCATCGGTGTACCCCGCAGTGGTGTCCCAGCGTGCCA
>JBIKOF010000402.1:0-2817 GCA_044358205.1 Gammaproteobacteria bacterium
GCAACGCTTCGCGTTCGTCCGCGTCCAAGCGTTCGACCACGGTTGCCGGCACATGGAAGTCCGGCACAGGGAGGTTCGCAGTGACAATGGTCTCGGTTGTCATGCGCACGCCCCGCTGGGTCGGATGGTCTTAGCCGCCTGCAGCGGCTTCGCTCCTGCGCAGACGAATCCCAAGCTCGCGCAACTGCAATTCGCCTACCGCTGCAGGGGCCGCGGTGAGCGGGCAGGACGCGGTTTGCGTCTTGGGGAAGGCGATGACGTCGCGGATGGAACGCTCACCCGACATCAACATCACCAGCCGGTCGAGGCCAAAGGCGATTCCGCCGTGCGGCGGGCAGCCGTGCTGGAGCGCGTCGAGCAAGAATCCAAATTTCTCGCGCGCTTCCTCTTCGCCAATGCCGAGGAGCGAGAAGACTGACTGCTGCATCTCCGGCCGATGGATACGGATCGAGCCGCCGCCAATTTCGGAGCCATTCATCACCATGTCGTAGGCGCGGGAGAGTGCGGCGCCGGGACTTGCAACCAGAGTTTCACTGTCGGCATAGGGTGCCGTGAAGGGGTGATGCAGGGCCGCCCAACGCTTGCCGTCTGCATCCCACTCGAACATCGGGAAGTCGACTACCCACAGTGGGCGCCAGGCGTCTTCCACCAGCCCGAGGTCCGCCGCAACCTTGTCGCGCAGCGCGCCCAGCGCGGCATTAACCACGTTGGTCTCGTCTGCTCCAAAGAAGATGACATCTCCGGTCTGGGCGCCCGTGCGTGCAAGGATTCCCTCAACTACAGCATCGGGCAGGAATTTCAGGATGGGTGACTGCAATCCGTCGCGGCCTGCGGCCAGATCGTTCACCTTGATGTAGGCCAGACCCTTCGCGCCGTAGATGGCAACGAAATCGGTGTATTCATCGATTTGCTTGCGCGACAGCGACCCGCCACCGGGCGCGCGCAGCGCCGCCACGCGCTTGCCGGCGTCCTCGGCCGCCGCCGCAAAAACCTTGAAATCGACCCCGCGCATGAGGTCTGCCAGCTCAACGAGTTCGAGCGGATTGCGCATGTCCGGGCGATCGCTGCCGAAGCGGTGCATGGCTTCCTGCCAGGACAGGCGTGGAAAGGGATTCGGCAAGCTGACGCCCAGCACTTCCTCGTACAGCGCGCGGATCATCGACTCCATCAACTGGGTGACGGCCTGCTCGTCCACGAAAGACATCTCGATATCGAGCTGGGTGAACTCCGGCTGGCGATCGGCGCGCAGGTCTTCATCGCGGAAGCACCGGACAATCTGATAGTAGCGATCGAAACCCGACATCATCAGCAGCTGCTTGAACAGCTGAGGCGATTGCGGCAGGGCAAAGAAGCGTCCGGGGTGGGTGCGGCTGGGCACGAGGTAGTCGCGGGCACCCTCCGGGGTGGCCTTGGTGAGCATGGGCGTCTCGATGTCGAGGAAACCGGCTTCATCCAGAAACCGACGGAAGAACCGCGCGACCTTCGCTCGCAGCAGAATGTTCTCGCGCATGCGCGTGGTGCGCAGATCGATGTAACGGAAGCGGAGTCGGGTTTCCTCTTGCACGTTCGGGTCGTCGAGCTGGAAAGGCGGCGTGACCGCGGTGTTCAGAATTTCCAGCGTATGAACCAGCACCTCGACCTTGCCGGTACGCAGGTTGGCGTTAACCGTGCCGGCCGGGCGCCCACGCACCTTGCCAATCGCTTTGATGACGAATTCGCTGCGGGCCCGCTCCGCCAACGCAAAGGCGGCCGGGGTGTCCGGGTCGATGACCACTTGCAGCACACCCTCGCGGTCGCGGAGGTCGATGAAGATGACGCCCCCGTGATCGCGGCGGTGATGAACCCAACCGCAAACAGTGATTTCCTGACCGGTGAGCTGTTCATCGACCTGGCCGCAGTAGTGGCTACGCATGGACTGTGGACTCTCGCAATATGATTAGTCGGATCAGACGCTTACCGACAAGCCGCCGAATGATACGGATTGCGCAGAGGTGCCGCAACGCCGCATGGGCGGGCTCGAACGGGGGACGCGCAGCCTTGGTCCCCCGCCACAGGCCCGGATCAGTCGCTGCTGGGGGCAGCAGGCTTCGCCGGTTCGGTCTTGGCTTCGGGGGCCGCAGCGGCCGCTGGTTTGGTATCGGCCGCAGGCTCTGTCTTTGAAGTCTCGCTGGCCGTCGCTGCCTTCTTGCCCTTATCCCGGAAGTCGGTGACGTACCACCCGGTGCCCTTGAGGGCAAAGCCCACGGCCTGGATGCGCCGCACCAGTCGGGGAGTTTTGCAGGCTGGACAGTCGGTCAGCGGGTCGTCGCTCATTCGCTGGACCGCTTCGAGCGAGTGCCCGCATTCCTCGCACTGATAGCTGTAGGTTGGCATGGTCGGAAATCTCCGCACAGATAAAACAGGACCGGAGGGAGGTGGGGACGCCCTCGCGGGATTTCAAGGGCCCGGCTTGCTTGTGAGCGCCTGCCGGGCTGGATATCATCCGCGGCTCTTCGCCGCCCCGCGCGCCGTTAGCTCAGCTGGTAGAGCAGTGGACTTTTAATCCATTGGTCGTAGGTTCGAATCCTACACGGCGCACCATCAAATCACCCGGTCGCACTGCCCCGACGCCAGGCGTCGAGTTCTTTATTCCCGCGCCCGACCCAGAAACTGGAGCCAATGATGTAGCCCGAACCCTGAGGTCCGGGCACCAATTGACGAGACTCCGAGCTAGCGCCCACCTGGCACAGCCGCCTTTACTTACCGCTAGCGGCAAACCGAATCGATAAGGCGCGCGCTGGATTGGCGAGCAATATCGCCGACGGCTGCGGGACACTG
>JBIKOF010000403.1:0-2809 GCA_044358205.1 Gammaproteobacteria bacterium
CGTAAAGCCCCCAGGTGGAAAAGCTCAGAATGACGGCCCACAGCAGCGCCGACACAAAGGGTGCGAGGACGGTCAGGCAGCCGATGACAACCAGCCCCAACGCCGACAGGGTGAGCACGTTTTCAACCCGTGAATGCTTGTTCATGCGCGATGGAGGTCCGGGCGAAAGTCTGCCCGAGCCTAACATGCCGGACTCCGGCCAGCTCCCCCTGCGCGGGGCTGCGGTATCATGCGGGCCTGCCTCGTCTCCGGAGATTCGTCATGCGTGAACAGACCATCGCCCTCATCCAGCAGTATTACGCGGCGTTCAACGCCGGTGACATGAACTCCTTCCTCGCCTTGCTCACCGACGATGTCGCGCACGACATCAATCAGGGACGTCGTGAAGTGGGGCGCGATGCCTTCGGCACGTTCATGGGACACATGAACCGCAGCTATCGTGAACGACTCATCGACATGGTGGTGATGGCGAGTGATGACGGAAAGCGCGCCGCCGCCGAATTCACGGTGCTTGGTGAGTATCTGGAAACCGACGAGGGTCTGCCGCCCGCGCGCGGCCAAACCTATCGCCTGCCGGCCGGCGCGTTCTTCGAGGTACGGGACGGCCGCGTGGCGCGCGTCACCAACTACTACAACTTGCAGGACTGGATTGCCCAGGTCGCCCGCGAATGACCGATCCCGACATCCACATTGAAATTCTCACCGGACGGGACGCCGCCCTGCGCGCTGCCGTGCCCGACCTTGCACGGCTGAGAATCGAGGTTTTTCGCGAATATCCCTATCTCTATACCGGCTCTCCTGCCTACGAGGAGAAGTACCTCGAAACCTACACCCGCTGCGCTGACAGCGTGGCAGTGCTCGCGCGTAGCGAAAGTCGAGTGGTCGGCGCTTCAACGGGCCTCCCCTTGGCCGCGGAAACCCCGGAGTGCCAGGCTCCATTCATCGCGAGCGGCTATGCGGTGGCGGAGATTTTTTACTGTGGTGAGTCGGTTTTGCTACCGGCTTTTCGCGGAAAGGGTCTCTACAAGACTTTTTTCACCGGCCGCGAGCAGCATGCCAGGGCTTTGGGTGGCTTTCGCTATATGGCCCTGTGCGGTGTCGTGAGGCCCGACAACCATCCGCGCCGGCCAGCCGGCTACGCCCCTCTCGACCCGGTCTGGCAGCGCTTCGGTTACGTTTGTCATCCCGAGCTGACCACGACCTTCGACTGGCAGGATCTGGATGAGGCGCACGAGAGCCCGAAGCGTATGCAGTTCTGGCTGAAGGCGCTTACCTGAATGTCACGTATCACGCTTGCGGCCGCCCAATACTGGCCAGAGCCCTTCGCACGCTGGGACGATCTGGCGGCCAAGCTCTCGCGCTGGGTCGAGGAGGCAGCCCGGGGCGGCGCCGGACTGCTGCTGTTCCCGGAATATTTCAGCATGGAGATCACCGCGACCTTCGGTGAAGCGGTCTCGCGCTCGTTGCCGCTGTCCTTGTCGCGCTTGCAAGAGACGCTGCCAGCGTTTCTGGACCTTTTCTCCAGGCTTGCGCGCCGCCATGCGCTGCATATCTGCGCGGGCAGTTATCCGGTACAGCGGGAAGACGGCAGTTACTGCAATCGTTCATTTTTCTTTTTTCCCGATGCCCGGGTGGTCCATCAGGACAAGCTCCAGATGACGCGGTTCGAGGCCGAGCAATGGGGCGTAGAGGCTGGTCGGGATCTCGCGGTATTCGACACCGACCTCGGGCGGGTGGCGATCAACATCTGCTACGACAGCGAATTCCCGCTCTTCGCGCGCGAGCAGGTCGCGCGCGGCGCGGATCTGCTGCTGGTCCCCAGCTGCACGGATACGCTGGCGGGCTATCACCGCGTGCGCATCGGTTGTCAGGCGCGGGCGCTGGAAAACCAGTGCTTCGTGGTTCAGTCTCCCACGGTGGGCGAATGCCCGTGGTCGGAAGCCGTCGACCACAACACCGGCGCTGCTGCCATTTACACACCGGTCGATTATGGCTTTCCCGCCGACGGTGTACTGGTGCAGGGCCAGATGAACATTCCGCAGTGGGTGTTCGGAGAAATCGACCTGACCGAAATCGCGCGCATTCGCCGCGAGGGGCAGGTGTTCAACTATCGGGACTGGTCTGGACAGTTCCGGCACGTAAAGGGCAACGCATGAACAGACTCGAAGTGAATGGGATGAGGCTTCACTATCAACTGGAAGGCGCCGCAGATGCGCCGGTGGTGATGCTTTCAAACTCGCTCGCCTCCAATCTGAGCATGTGGGACGCACAAGTTCCTGCCTTGCTCGATGCTGGCTATCGGGTGTTGCGCTACGACACCCGAGGTCATGGGCAGTCCGATGTTCCGCCCGGCCCGTACACCCTTACGCAGCTCATGGTCGATGCCCTTGGCCTGCTCGATGCGTTGGGGCTATCCAAGGTGCATTTCTGCGGACTGTCGCTTGGCGGCATGACGGGGCAGATGCTGGCGACCCATCACGGCGACCGCCTGCTATCGCTCACGCTGTGCGCGACCGCAGCCTACATGGGCCCCCCGGACTTGTGGGAAGGCCGTATCCGCCAGGTGACCGAGCATGGAATGGCCTCCGTGCTGGACGCTACCCTCCAACGCTGGTTCTCGCCGCTGGGGCTCACCCGAATGGGCGCGATGCTCGACCCGGTCAAGGCTGGAATTCTCACCACGCCGCCTGCCGGCTATGCCGGTTGTGGGGCCGCGGTGCGCGACATGGATCAGCGCGAGACCATCCACGCAATTCGCACGCCCACGCTCGTCATCGTGGGGGCGGATGATCCAGGCACCACGGTAGAA